>JAAYRE010000158.1 GCA_012518935.1 Clostridiales bacterium | reverse complement strand
TTCTAGTCCACCTATGTAGTCAATGATTTTTTCAAAATTCTCGAAATTAACCAAGACACAACCATCCAAGCGTATATCAAAATTTAGGGCAATGGTTTCATATAGTAAATCCAGGTCCCCCTTCTCATAGGCAGAATTTAATCTATTGTCTTTATAACCAGGTATCTGCACTAAGGTATCTCTCATCAGAGAAGTTAATTTAATTGAATTTTGATTCTTGTTAAGAGTCGCAATAATTATTAAATCTGTCCTACCTCTTGCTGAACCGGATTCAATTGCTTCCTCACCTAGTAGAAGTATATTGTAGACCCCTTCCACTCGTCTTCCATCCCCTGGGTGCTCTGGCCAAACAATTTCATTGGGGTCAATTTCTTCAGCATCAGAATTAAGGTCATCTTCCTCTAGATAATCTTCATCCTCGACCAAATCAGGTTCATCTACGAAATCATCAGTCCGTGCTTCCCAAATCATGCCACCTAAATTAAGTCCCATTTTAAACAAGAGCTTATTTCCCGGTTTGGTAAAACCAAGAAAAAAGGCAAATCCCAATAAAGAAACTATTGTAATTACAACGCCCAATTGAATCTTCATTGTTCTGGACATTTTCTTATTCTTTTTATCTTTATTAAGGCTCTCCAATTCATCACTAATCTGCATAGCTAATGAAGCGTTAATTTCAAATAAAGTCTCATCTATGGCTTCTACATCACCTAATTGCTCTATAGCTGCAGCTGTTTCATCGGAAGCTAAACTATCATTATTATCTTCAGCTTTAACATCAGCTGTTATATCTTCGGTTTCGGCATCGGCTATTTTAGCTTCAGCTTCAATATCAGCCCCTTTATCTTCGCTTTCGGCATCGGCTATTTTAGCTTCAGCTTCATTATCAACCCTTTTATCTTCGCTTTCGACATCGGCTGTTTTAGCCTCATCCTGGGTCTTTACACCAGAATCTGTACCAAACTCTAAGTCCCCCTCTTGAGTCGATACATGGGGTTCAATATTGACATCAATATCAGCATCATTTAGGACCCTATCTATATTCTTATAAAAGTTTTCTTGAAACTCTGGATCATTTCCAAAATCATAAGTTTCATGCGTATTACCCTTAGACATTTTATCCATCTCCTATTATTTAAACCACATGTCAAATGGTTTATATTCCTATTAACTCATTTTTACTTCAAGGATACGTTCCAAAAACTTATATACCCAAACAGCCGAAGGTATTTCTAGACATTCATCAATTGTATGAACTCGGGACATATCAGGACCTATGGAAACAATGTCAATTCCTGGCATTTTCTCAGCTATCAATCCACATTCTAAACCTGCATGGATTGCTTCAACCTTCATTTCCTTGCCAAACATTTCTTTGTATTGTTTTTGTAGATGTTCCCTTAGCTTTGAATCATTTTTATATTCCCAAGCTGGATACTCAGAACGTAGGATATATTCTCCCCCTAAAAAGTTGCCCAGATATTCTAACTTGTTACTTATATAATGCTTATAACTTCCCTTGGAACTTCTTACTGAATTACATATAACTGCTTCTTCCTCTTCCAAGCGAAAGATACCTAGGTTCAATGAACTTTCAACAAGCCCTTCTATATCAGAGCTCATAACTTGAACACCATAAGGTATCTGTACTAACAGAAATAGTAGTTTTTCAAATGAAACCGAATCAATTGGTGAAAATTCACCATCACCCATATCCTCTACCGAATACTTAAGTTCTGGTTCAGAGGATATTAATTCATCTTTATATATCTGCATAATCTTATCAATATTGGCAGAAATCTCATTATACATCTTAGAATCTATTAACAGTTCTGCAAAGGCTTCACGGGGTATAACATTATCCTTATATCCACCCTCCATGTGAATAACACCATATGAACTGTTCTCTCTTAAGTCAAATAATAATCGTGCTAAAAGTTTATTGGCATTGGTACGGTTATTAACAATATCCATACCGGAATGACCGCCCTTTAAGCCACCTATGCTTACCTTTATCTTCTTTCCATTATTCCTTACACGCTTTAAGGGTAGTGTAATGGTTCCAGTTAAACCTCCGGCACAACTTGCCAGAAGATAACCTTCCTCCTCGGAATCCAAATTAATCATGTACTTCGCTTTAAGTGTGGACATGTCCAATGCTTTTGCACCATTCATACCCACCTCTTCATCAGATGTAATAACAGCTTCAATTCTTGGATGCTTTAAATTATTATCTGATAGCAAGGCTAAGATATAAGCCATGGCAATACCGTTATCTGCACCTAAAGTAGTACCGTCAGCACGAAGAAAATCTCCATCTACTATTAGCTTTATACCATCCTTTAGGAAGTCATGAGTATGTTCTTTACGCTTTTCACATACCATGTCCATGTGACCCTGAAGCATAATGGTAGGCTCATTCTCATATCCTGGAGTTGCTTCTTTTATTATAATAACATTATTGGCTGAATCTTTATTATACTCTAGATTATGTGTTTTTGCAAAGCTTACCAAATATTCACTAATTTCTCCTTCGTTACCTGACCCCCTAGGTATCGCTGATATTTCACTGAAGTACTTAAATATTCCTTTATAATCTAACTCCTCTAAGCGTTTATCCATACTACTTTCCTTTCTACTATTTTATTCTATAATCTCTAATCATTTACATATCTATCTGTCTATCTTATTGTTTAAGATACCCACTAGTCTTTGATATAATTTACTTCATAATAATTAGACGATGTAAGCTCATCTTTGGTTTATTACAAATTTTGTAACAGACTTCTTAGTTCTTAAAACTATGAATAGGAGCTGGTATTCTTCCTCCACGGTTAATAAAATTATCACAGGAAAAATTATTAACCTTCATAATTGGTGAGTGACCAAGGAGACCGCCAAATTCCACATAGTCTCCAATACCCTTTCCCTTAACTGGAATAATCCTCACTGCTGTTGTCTTCTGATTAATCATACCAATAGCCATCTCATCGGCAATAATACCTGAGATTGTGGTTGCTTTCGTGTCTCCGGGAACTGCAATCATATCAAGACCAACGGAGCAAACACAGGTCATAGCCTCAAGCTTTTCTAATGTCAGTGCTCCTGCTTCCACGGCATTAATCATTCCCTGATCTTCACTGACAGGAATAAAGGCACCGCTTAATCCTCCCACGTATGAGGAAGCCATAACTCCACCTTTTTTAACCTGATCATTTAATAAGGCTAGAGCTGCTGTTGTTCCGGGAGCTCCAGCATATTCAAGTCCGATCTCTTCAAGGATTTCTGCCACGCTGTCTCCAACTGCCGGTGTAGGTGCCAGGCTTAAATCCACGATTCCAAAGGGTATATTAAGGATTTTTGAAGCTTCCATAGCTACCAATTGTCCAACTCTAGTTATCTTAAATGCTGTCTTTTTTATTGTCTCACAAAGGGTTTCAAAATCTGCTCCCCTAACATTCTCAAGAGCTCTTTTTACAACTCCAGGGCCGCTGACCCCTACATTGATTACAGCATCTCCTTCTGTAATTCCATGAAAAGCACCGGCCATAAAGGGATTGTCATCAGGTGCATTGCAAAAAACTACTAATTTAGCACATCCAATTGAATCCTTATCTTTGGTAAGCTCTGCTGTCTCAAGGATTATCTCACCCATAAGCTTAACTGCATTCATATCAATACCGGTCTTTGTAGAACCTACATTTACGGAAGAACATACCCGCTGTGTACATTCCATAGCCTTAGGTATGGATCTGATTAAAAGCTCATCTGAAGCTGTCATTGCTTTTGATACAAGGGCTGAGTAACCTCCTATAAAGTTAACTCCAACTTCACTAGCAGCCTTATCAAGAGTCCGTGCAATGGATACATAATCATCAATGGTCTTACAGGCAGAAGCTCCTACTAGGGAAATCGGTGTTACAGAAATTCTCTTGTTGCCAATGGGAATTCCATATTCTCTTTGAATCCTATTGCCAGTAGATACTAAATCCTTAGCCACATTAGTTATCTTATGGTATATCCTATTGTTGACCTCTGATATATCTGGTCCAGCACAATCTAAAAGATTGATACCTAATGTTATAGTCCTGACGTCAAGATTTTCCTGTTCTATCATCTTGTTAGTTTCAATGACTTCATTTATATTAATCATCTAGCTATGCCCTCCATCTATATTCTGTGCATCATGTTAAAAATATCTTCATGTTGGGCTTTTATTACCACACCTATTTCCTGGCCAACCTGCTCCAAATCCCTGGATATTTCATCAAAATCTTTTTGTGCCTTAGATGTATCAACAATCATCATCATATTAAAAAAATCTTGTACAATTGTCTGAGATATATCCAGAATATTGATGCTATTGCTAGCTAGATAAGTACATATCTTTGCTATTATACCTACTGTGTCCTTGCCTACAACCGTAATAACCGTTTTCTTCATAAATATTCGCCTTTCATATATAGTAAAATTTTATAATAGACCCTTGACCTTGGTCTATTGTATAATCTTCTTATATTGTTACCAAGCCAGTAGGGACATCCCTATGGGCCACATTAAGATTTAAGTCAGATGAGTGAAATCCTAGCTTCATCAGTTGACATATTACAGTTTCATAAGCTAACTCTTCATAGTTATTTTCTTTACTCAAATGTGCGAGTATTATATGTTGCTTTTTCTTATCTATCAACTTGCTGATTAGATCAGCAGAGGAATCATTGGATAAGTGCCCCCTATCACCTAATATTCTCTGTTTTAAATAATAGGGATATTTGCCAACCAAAAGCATATTAGTATCATGGTTAGCCTCTACCATAAGTAAATCTGATGATTTAAGCTTTGATATAATGTAATCATCATATTTGCCCAAGTCTGTTGCAATTCCCACCTTTCCACCTTCTACTTCCATGGTGTAACATACAGGATTTGAAGCATCATGGGAGGTAGAAAAGGGTTCAACAGTTATATCATTAATGAGAAAGGATTTGTCAGGCTCCACATAATTAAACAACTCCTCAGAAATCTCCCCTAAGGATTTTATCTGACGAATTGCCATCACAGTCTCATATGTAGCATATATCGGTATATGATATCTTCTTGCCATAACTCCTAATCCTGACACATGATCTGAATGTTCATGGGTTATTAGAATTCCCTGGATAGTATCTGGCTTAATATCAATACTATTTAGACCATTTTCAATTCTTTTTGCACTGATACCCACATCTACAAGTAGATTGGTATTATCACTGCCTACAAAAATACAATTACCACTGCTGCCACTTGCAATACTGCATAATTTCATGTCAATCTTCCTATCTTCCTGTAATATTCTTATAGAGTATCCCCCATTTGACGTCATTTGTCAAGAAAAAACCAGTCCCTATTACTTAAGCAAATTGTCTATTTGTTCCTCTATATTTGGGATGTCTCCATCGTTATAAATTACCTTTGAATACCTGTCAAAAAAATCTTTTTCACTGCTTTGACTCTTAAATATATCATCAATCTTTTCATCAGAATAACCACGACTTGACTTTAGTCTCTGCCTACGGATATTAGCCGGTGAGTATACATACCAAACCTCATCACATATAAAATCATATTCCGCTTCAATCATTAAGGCGGTTTCAATAATACAATAAGGACTGTCACCCGCTTTTCTTTTTTCTTGAATCTCCTTTTGCACCTCTATAAGTACATTTGGATGGGTTAGACTATTAAGTTTTAGACGGTTTTCATCATCTGTAAATATACTTTTGGCCAGTTTCAATCTGTCTATTGTTCCATCTTCTTTTAGAACTTCCTTACCAAAATACTGGACTACTGGCCCATAGCTTATTCCACCTGGCATCATCTGTTTTTTTGCGATTTTATCCGTTTCTATAAGATATGCATTATGTTTTTTTATCATTATATCTGCAACTAAGGATTTTCCGCTACCGATTCCACCGGTGATTCCTATTACTTTCATAGTAATCAATCCTTTCTTTTGCATTTGTGGTTATTTGGCCTCATACCAATTACTGCCCATGTTAATGTCTATTTCAAGGGGAACATCCAGATTAGCTGCCCCTTGCATTTCCTCTCTTAGTATATCCTTTACCTCGTCTATCTCATCATTATGGGTTTCCACTAAAAGTTCGTCATGGACCTGAAGAATTAACTGGGACTTCATATTATTCTGCTTTAATCTCATGTTGACACGATTCATGGCAATCTTAATAATATCCGCAGCTGTTCCCTGAATAGGGGAATTCATGGCTACTCTTTCACCAAAGGACCGTTGCATATAATTACTAGATGAAAGCTCTGGTATAGGTCTTCTCCGTCCAAACAAGGTTTCAGAATACCCATCTTTCTTAGCGTCTGCAACTAACCTATCTAGGTAATCTTTGATCTTTGGATAGGTATCAAAGTATTTATTGATAAAATGCTCAGCTTCTTTTCTAGTAATATTCAAATCCTGGCCCAATCCAAAGGAACTGATACCATACACAATTCCAAAGTTTACAGCCTTGGCATTGCTTCTTTGAAGTGGTGTTACTTCATCAAATGGGGTGTGAAAGACTTCTGAAGCAGTAATTCTATGAATATCCTTTGCCTCTCTATAAGCCCTAATCAGTCTTTCATCCCCTGACAAATGTGCCAGTACCCTAAGCTCAATTTGTGAATAGTCAGCATCCAAAAACACATAACCCTCTTTGGGGATAAAAACTTTTCTGATTTTTCTACCTAATTCCATACGGATAGGAATGTTCTGAAGATTTGGATCTGTGCTAGAAATCCTTCCTGTTGCCGCAATGGTTTGATGGAACTTTCCATGGATTCTTTCATCATCTAGGATATATGCAGCCAAACCGTCGGCATAAGTGGATTTTAATTTGGTCAGCTGGCGATATTCTAAAATCATGGATATAACAGGGTGCTCACCCTGTAGTTTTTCAAGAACACCTGCTGCAGTTGAATACCCTGTCTTTGTCTTCTTGGCAAAGGGAAGTCTTAACTTCTCAAAAAGGATTATACCCAACTGCTTGGGTGAATTAATATTAAAGGTTTCACCAACTTGCTCATAAATCTGCTTTTCCAGAGAATCTATTCCAACCTGAAGATGATCTCCGTATTCCTTTAGGGCTTCCCTATTTACACCAATACCTCTACATTCCATATCATATAAGGTAAAGATAAGGGGCATTTCAATCTCTTGAAACAACTTCAACATACCTTTTTCTTCAAGTTTATCCTTAAGTAGGGGGGCACAGGTATATGCAATATAGGCACAATAACAAGCGTAAGATGTAAATTCCTTAGGCTTTGTATCATATGCCTCTACTAGGCCCATCTTACCGAACAAATCTCCCACTGAGGGAACAGTCATCCCAAGATAATCCCTTGCAATATCATCATAATGATAGGTGTCAGTTAAAGGATTAAGCAAATATGCTGCTATAGTACTGTCAAATACCTTATTACTCTCATCTACCTTCAAAAACTTTAGTTGTGATTTTAGACCAATAAGAGACAAAGGTATCTTGTCTTTGACAAGCTTAGTTACTTTGTCTTCCAAATAGTCTGTCGTAATCATACCCCTTGGTACTATAAAATATATATTCTTTTCACTATAACATATGGATACACCAAGCAGGCTATCTTCATTGGAGATTATCTGAATTCCTACAGCTTGTTCATCCTTAGTCTTAATATCCGAAAACACCTTGTCTGCTTCTGCTAGGTCCTCTATGAGCTTGAAGTTGTCCTCAATGTCTAAGGAGTGATTTATATCCACATCCTGGAACCTAGAAAGTAGGCTCTTGAATTCCAAATTTTTAAACCACACATATACTTCTTCATTATATAAATCGCCAAGACTTGCTTCATCAAACTTAAACTCTAGGTCACAATCGGTGCAAATTGTTGCTAGTTCCTTTGATAAAAATGCCACTTCCTTATTCTCTTTTAGGGAAGTATTTACCTTACTGGTGGGAAGTTCATCAATATGTTCATAAAGGTTTTCCATAGACTTATATTTATCAATTAATTTAGCTGCTGTCTTTTCCCCTACTCCTGGTACACCGGGAATATTATCTGATGAATCTCCCATTAACCCCTTCAAATCAATAAACTGCTTAGGGGTTACCTGATATTTTTCCACAACATCCTTAGCCAGATAATCTTCAATCTCAGTACCGGTTCTTTTTGTCTTAGGTATACGAATCATGATATTATCGCTGGCCAGCTGCAGAAGATCCCTATCCCCTGAAACCACCGATACCTTATATCCTTCCTTTTCAGCTCTAGTTGCTAAGGTTCCAATTACATCATCAGCCTCAAAGCCTGGTTTTTCAATAACTGCTACCTTCATAGCCTTTAAAACTTCTTTCATAACAGGAACCTGCTCTCTTAACTCGTCAGGCATCCCCTTTCGTGTTCCTTTATACTCAGAAAACATTTTATGACGGAATGTTGGATGATGGGTATCAAAGGTTACTACCAGATATTCAGGTTTTTCCTCATCTATAATCTTAAATAAGATATTTATAAATCCTAATATGGCATTGGTATGTTCTCCCTTGGAAGTTGTCAAATCAGGTAGCCCATAAAATGCTCTATTTAATATGCTATGTCCATCTATTAATACTATCTTATTGTCCATATTCATTTTCACAGATATTACTGTGAATTCCTCCTTTTTCTCTTAGAATTATTACACTTTGCTAGAATCTTCTTAATCTGATCTTTAAGATACTACTCTATGGTAATATCCCCTCCTGGTCATTTAAATATCTATCTAACAACTCTTTAGAATCATCAAATCTATCCTCCATAAATGACATCCTTAAGCGAAAAGTACTTTCTGCCACAGGTTTTTCTATATTTCTTAAGTTGAAATAATCCTGAATAGTAAAAAGTACTACCAATAAAATTAAAATAAGAAAAAGAATTCCCTTCTTACGGTAGAAATTAAATCTAAGATGTATGATTTCTTCCTCTATCCTGTCTAATTTATCGTTGAGTTCCTGCCTATAATCAATAGATAGATTCTTATCTTCATCTAATTGCTTCATAGCAGTTAAAAGAGCATAGTAAACCTCAAGCTCTTCGCTACATTCGTCACAGGAGCGGATATGCTCGACAAACTCTTCCAGCTCATTAATTTTCAACTCATCATTTATAAATGCTGTTATTAAGCTTTGGGCTTTTGTACAGGTCATTTCCTAATACTCCTTAATTAATAGATTACTACTGAAATAGGTTCTAATAATTTATACACATTTTGATATTCATGCTTGAAATATAAAAAAATTTGTGTTAGAATAATCCACGTCACTAAGCGGATATGGCGGAATGGCAGACGCAGCAGACTCAAAATCTGCCGAGCTTAACACTCGTGAGGGTTCAAGTCCCTCTATCCGCAGTAAATAAAGGTTTTGGGCATTTTCATACTTTAATAAGTAAATTATGACTCGGTAGATTCCTAATCATTAGAATGGATAATCTGCCGAGTTAATTTTTTTCTACCCTATTGTTCATGGTTGTTTTGAAAATATTACTAGTGATATTATGGATGATTTTTTTATCTATGTCAAGAAAACTCATCAGTGTAAAAGTTCACATTTTGTCAATTGTGCAACCACAATGCTACGCATAGTGGTTATAAAGTTTACAAAATGTAAACTGTACAACCAAACAAAAAAACAGGGATCTTTCTTATGGAAATGTCCCTGTTTAAATCTTAGAAATACTTCTTATTACCCCAGAGATTACTCTTTTTCAGATCAATATACTCATTATAAGCTCTTTCTAGGATCTGTTTTTCATTGGCAAATTTCAGAAGATGGTAAGCCTCATGAAATTTGTAATACCCTGAGTCGATAAAATACTCTTCTCTTTGTGGTTTGCTGTAATAGCTATCAGACATCATTAAATACCAATGAACATCCTTCAATACTGTATT
>JAAYRE010000012.1 GCA_012518935.1 Clostridiales bacterium | reverse complement strand
TAGGCTATAATTGCATCAATTAAGAATAGGCCAAAATCTATATTAACAGTACTTGCACAAGTAAAAGTGTGAGTACTGTTTTTTGTCTGTCGTTATGAATCTTCTAAAAATAATTAATAAACATAAAATAGTTATTGACATAGAATATAATATGGTATATTATATTTTCATTAATCAATGCATACAATACATATAAGAATACTAGGTAATGGTGAAGGGAATTCATTATGAACATTATTTATCCTAAGCAAATGAATATGAATCGTACATTTTGTTGCTGCAGCTGTAGTTTTTCTATAATAATGAACAATTATTAGCTTGCAGTGCTTAGTATGATTATTTTTATATGGCATATTATAATATGTCACTATAGATATGAATTAGAAATTTTTAAGCAGATGCATCTTGTATCTGCTTTTTTTGACTTTATAGAAAGAGGTAAGAATTATGGATATTAGTTTTATAAAAGATAACATCTCATTGTATCTTGAAGCTGGAGCTCTTACAGTAAGAATTGCTTTTATAGGAATTATACTTTCCCTTACAATTGGATTAATATGTAGTCTGATATGTTTTTATAAGATACCAATTATAAATAAAATAATTGGAGCATATAAAGAGCTTTCAAGAAATACTCCCTTACTAATTCAATTGTTTTTCCTTTATTTTGGACTACCAAAGATAGGAATAATGTTAAGCTCTGAGGCTTGTGCCATAATAGGTTTGGCTTTTTTAGGTGGTAGTTATATGTCAGAAGCATTTCGTAGTGGATTAGAAGCAGTATCTAAGGATCAAATTGAAGCTGGTTTAAGTGTCGGTTTAACAAGAATTCAAGTTCTAATATATGTAATACTACCTCAAGCCTTAGCCACAAGTATGCCTGCATTCGCAGCTAATACTATATTTCTTATAAAAGAAACATCAGTTTTTAGTGCCGTTGCCTTGGCTGATCTAATGTTTGTTGCCAAGGACTTAATAGGACTATATTACAAAACAGATGAGGCTCTTATGATGTTAGTAGTTGCTTATTTAATAATCTTATTACCAATTTCAATTATTTTTTCAATAATAGAAAGGAAGCTAAGATATGCAGGATTTGGGAATTAGTGTTCTTTTTCAAGGTAGGAATTTCATAAGACTTTTAGAGGGTTTGTGGGTAACTGTAAGTATTTCATTAATTTCAGTTATTATATCCCTTGTTCTTGGAATATTAATGGGGCTTATTATGACAAGTAAAAATCCTTTTATAACATTAATAACAAAGGTATATCTGGAGTTTATAAGAATTATGCCTCAGCTTGTTCTTTTATTCCTTGTGTATTTTGGAATAACAAAAGCTTTTGGAATACATCTGTCAGGTGAAGTATCAGCAATTATTGTATTTTCTTTATGGGGAACTGCAGAAATGGGAGATCTGGTAAGAGGAGCATTAATATCTATTCCCAAGCATCAATATGAAAGTGGTATGGCCATAGGTCTTACAAAAAAACAGATATATTTTTATATAATAATTCCTCAAACAATACGTAGACTTATTCCTCTTGCTATAAACTTGGTGACGAGGATGATTAAGACCACATCCTTAATTGTACTTATTGGAGTTGTTGAAGTTGTAAAAGTAGGTCAGCAGATAATTGAGGCATCAAGACTGTCAGTGCCCTCGGCTGCTATATGGATATATGGTCTTATATTTTTATTATATTTTATTGTATGTTATCCCATATCCTTGTTGGTTAGAAAGCCTATGGAATACTAATTATAAGGGAGTGATGAAATGAGTAAACCAATATTAGAAATAAAGAATATAAAGAAAAGTTATGACAGTCTAAATGTACTTAAGGATATATCTTTAGATATACACAAGGGTGAAGTTGTTGTTATAGTTGGGCCTTCCGGTTGTGGAAAAAGTACCTTACTTAGATGTATTAATGGCTTGGAGCAGATTCAAGGAGGTGATATTTACTTACAAGGAGAGAAAATCAGCAATATTAATAAGAACATGCATAAAGTTCGACAAAGAATAGGAATGGTTTTTCAAAGTTATGAATTATTTCCCCACATGACAATACTAAATAATATAATTCTGGGTCCATTAAAATCACAAGGTAGAGATAAAAAGGAACTAATAAAGGAAGCAGAGGGTTTACTTAGCCGGGTGGGACTATCTGATAAAAGGGATGCTTATCCAAGACAGCTTTCAGGAGGTCAAAAGCAAAGGGTTGCTATCATTCGGTCTTTATGTATGCATCCTGAAATACTTCTGTTTGATGAAGTGACTGCCGCCCTAGACCCAGAGATGGTAAGAGAAGTCCTTGATGTTATGTTGGAGCTTGCTACTGAAGGAAGTACCATGGTTATTGTAACCCATGAGATGCAGTTTGCCCGTGCTATTGCAGATAGAATTATATTTATAGATCAGGGGGAGATTATAGAAGAAAGTGCTCCGGAGGAATTTTTTACAAATCCAAAATCTCTAAGGGCAAAACAATTTTTAAATATATTTGAATTTGACCCTGTTAGGTAGATAAGGGATGTCAATTTTATTAAGTATTATATCAACTAGAACATATAAGAAAACAAGGAGGATTTAATTATGAGAATTAAAAAATTAACAATATTAATTTTACTAGCACTATCTGTTATGGGTCTTGTGGCCTGCCAGAAGGATGGGGTGGATAATGGGGATGGAAGAAGTCAATCAGCTAGAACCTTAGATGAAATTAAGAACAGTGGAAAAATTAAAATTGGTGTATTTAGTGATAAAAAGCCATTTGGCTATGTGGACGAATATGGTGAATTCCAAGGATATGATATTTATTATGGTAATAGAATTGCCAAGGATTTGGGTGTAGAAGTGGAATATGTTGCAGTTGAGGCTGCAAGCCGTGCGGAGTATTTAGTAACTGCAAAGGTAGATATTATTCTAGCCAATTTTACAGTTACCAAGGAGCGAATGGAGAAAGTGGACTTTGCCCTTCCATATATGAAAGTTGCTTTAGGAATAGTATCGCCTGATAATGCACTTATAACGGATGTCCAGCAGCTTAATGGCAAAACACTAATTATAAGTAAGGGAACTACTGCGGAGACTTATTTCATAGAAAATCACCCAGAAGTGAACTTGCTTAAGTTTGATCAGTACAGTGAAGCCTACAACGCTTTGTTAGATGGCCGTGGAGATGCATTCTCAACAGATAATACTGAAGTTCATGCTTGGGCTATTGAGAATGAAGGGTTTTTTGTTGGCGTAGAATCATTGGGTAATCTTGATACAATAGCAGCTGCAGTTCAAAAAGGTAATACAGAATTACTAGATTGGCTAAATAATCATATCAAAACTTTAGGAGAAGAGAACTTCTTCCACCAAGCATATGAGGCCACTCTTGCTCCAGTATACGGTGATGCGACAGATCCAGATAGTTTAGTAGTTGAAGGTGGCATTGTAGAATAAGCCCATGTATTCCCTGATTTTTGGAACCATATTTTCATTGATGGCGTCTATTAATTGAAATATAAATTTAGGTTATTCTAAGGAGAGACAAAACAATGAAAAGAACACTACTTATAATTATAGCTTTTGCTACTGTATTAAGCTTATCAGCTTGCAAAGGAAAAACTGATGAAATTGATAATTCTAAATCAGATAGTATTAAGGGAGCCCTTGAGGGAAGCCTTGAGGAGATAATGGATAAGATATATGAGACTGCGGATTTGGAAGATGGTTTTAGAGATTATGTGGAAAATGGAACAATGAATGAGGAAGTTACTGCTGAGAGGGCAGAGTATTTTCTTGGTAAGGCTGATATAGAGTTTGAAGAAGCCTTAGCTAGTGAGCCTATGATACAGCCTGGTGCATATTCCTTGGTACTTGTACGTGCTAAGGATGGTGCAGATATAGAGAAGATAAAAACTGATATCAGGGAAAACCTTAATCCATACAAATGGGTATGTGTTGGTGTTAGTGAGGAGAATATAATTGTAGATAATATTGGTGATATTATATTCATAGTTATGAGTGATAATGAGGCAGATTCATTACATGAAGCCTTCCTAGCATTGGAGAAGTAAGATGTTATTTTCAAGTATAAGTTTTTTATATTATTTTCTACCAATTGTTTTGGGACTATATTATATAGTCCCAAAACAATTTAAAAACCTTATCTTGCTTATATCAAGTTTGTTTTTCTATTTCTATGGAGAACCAAAATATTTTATATTAATGCTTATATCTATTACATCAGGTTATTTTCATGGACTATGGATAGATAAAATCCGTAATAGTAAATATGCTAAGATCCCTATGATTTCATCAATTATCGTTAGTGTAGGAATCTTGGTTTATTTTAAATACTTGGATTTTTTAATAGTTAATATCAACTCTTTCTTTTCCCTTAGTATTTCTCCCCTATATCTAGTTCTACCTATAGGGATTAGCTTCTACACTTTCCAGATATTATCTTATACCATTGATGTATACAAGGATGAAGCCAAGGTTCAAAAAAACATTTTGGACTTTGCCACTTATGTGTCTCTTTTTCCGCAACTTATTGCAGGACCTATAGTAAGATATACTACCGTTGAGCAGGAGCTATCACATAGAACCCATTCCTTAGAAAAAACAGCCTATGGTATCCACAGGTTTATCATAGGATTATCAAAAAAGATAATATTGGCCAACACCCTAGGAGAAGTGGTAAAGATTTTTGGAGACTTAGCTGAGAAGACAGTTGTATTTTACTGGATGTCTGCAATATCCTTTGCACTTCAGATATATTTTGACTTTTCCGGATATAGTGACATGGCAATTGGCCTTGGCAAAATCTTAGGATTTAATTTTCTAGAAAACTTTAACTATCCTTTTATATCAAAGAGTATAACCGAATTTTGGAAAAGATGGCATATTTCCCTGGGAACATGGTTTAGGGATTATGTATACATTCCTATGGGTGGCAATCGTGTCAGTAAGCTAAGATGGGTATGGAATATACTTCTAGTATGGTTTCTTACAGGTCTATGGCATGGAGCTGAATGGAATTTTATTATATGGGGTCTTTATTTTGCTTTGCTTTTGGTGTTAGAAAAATACTTTATAAAGGATATACTAAAACGGCTACCGTCATTAATCAGCCATCTATATGTTTTGTTCTTTATAATCATAAGCTTTGTAATATTTAATGGAAATGGCATAGTAGATGTTAAGGTAAACCTAATGGGCATGTTTGGATTTTTAGATATTCCCCTGTGGAATTTTGAGACTAGATACTATCTAAAAAGCTATGGATTAGTCTTGGCAGTAGGCTGTATAACATCAACACCCATAGCAAGTTCGCTTGTGTCAAAATTAAAAACATATAAATACCCTAGATTAATTATGGATATTTTACACCCTATGATTATAGTTTTCCTATTACTTATAATAACAGGGTATCTTATAGACGGTTCATTTAATCCCTTTTTATATTTTAGATTCTAGGATACTAATGTGCTGAATTTTTTAGTGATTTTACTAGTCTTTCATAAGGAGTAAAGATATGAATAAGAAGTTGAAAAATTATATTATGGCTGTAGCCTTTATCTGCATAATCTATGGTTTAATGTTTATTAATCTACTTATTCCCGATGCAGATGTTTCTTATGCAGAAAGACGCAGATTAAGACAAATTCCGACATATTCCATGGATAGTCTTATAAGGGGGGATTATTTTAGTGCTTATGAAAAATATTTTCTTGATCAATTTGCCTTTAGGGATGAGTTTAGAAGATTAAATACATTTATAAGACTAAAGCTATTTAATCAGAAGGATAATAATGATAATTATGTTATAGAAGGTAACATAAGCAAGATTGAATATCCACTAAATGAAAAGGCCATTGTTAATGCGGCCAATAAGATTAATGAGGTGTATGAAAAGTATCTTCAGGGGTCAAATGTTAACTATACAATTATTCCTGACAAAAATTATTATTTAGCAACTGAACACGGTTATCTTGCTATGGACTATGAAAAACTCATTAAGTTAATGAATGATAATATAAAAGACATAAAATATATTGATATATTTCCATTGTTGGAACTGGAAGACTATTATAAGACGGATATACATTGGAAGCAAGAGCGGTTAGAAGATGTAGCAGACTTCTTACTTCTTAATATGGGAAATGATATT
Organism: Clostridiales bacterium; assembly: GCA_012518935.1. Taxonomy (GTDB): domain Bacteria; phylum Bacillota; class Clostridia; order Lachnospirales; family Lachnospiraceae; genus Mobilitalea. Next base: position 6,959 of record JAAYRE010000012.1, on the reverse strand, counting down.
AGCCCTAAGGTAGAATATAGCATCAAAGCCTTGTATCCTTTTTACGGCTCCTATTATGGTCAAGCAGCCATGAGACTGGAAGCAGATACCTTAGTCTATCTTACTAATGAGATAATAGATAAAGTAAGGGTTTATGACCATATTGATAAGACCTATAGTAATGTATATATGGAAGATAAGTTTGCTACTATTGATTCCTATGATCTATTTCTCTCAGGAGCCAAATCAATAATTACCCTAGATAATCCTATGGCATCTACTAATAAGGAGCTTATAATTTTTAGAGATTCCTTTGGAAGCAGTATAGCTCCTCTGATGATTAAAAATTATGCTAAGATTACCTTGATTGATCTTAGGTACCTGAGTACTGATTTGCTAGGAAATTATATGGATTTTTCTAAGGAGCAGGATGTCCTCTTCTTATATAATACCATTATTTTAAATAATTCTTATATGTTAAAGTAAATGAAAGTCGCATCCTACTTATAGCAAGCCTTATTATTATCATAAGAATTTATGGGTCTTACCAGCCGGGGTAATTTTAGGACTAATTTGTAAAATTGACCAAATATTATAAATGTGATAAAATAAATCGAATTATGACAGGCTAATAGACTATATAATTATTTGGAGGAAAGTATGATGAAACTAAGATTAAGGTTGTTAGTGCTAACTATAGCAATGATATCCATTATCACAGCTATAAGCGGTTGTTCCCAAAAAGACCCCGAGGTAGAATCCAAAGAAGCAATTGTGAATGAAGAATCCGAAGAGAAAAAAGGGCTAGAAGAGGTAGAAGAAGCAATAGAACCTCAAAATGCTGATAATGAAGAGCAGCTTAATGAGACTGAAGAGGCTAAGGAGCCTAATGAGCTAGAAGAGGTAGTGGAAACAGAAGATATAAATGAGCCTGAAGAAGTAAAAGAGGCAGAAGTAGTAAAGGAATCTGATGATATAAAGGAAGCTGAGGATTTAAAATCAGAAAAAGATGAAGGGACAAAAGATATTGCAGAGCCAGAAAAGGATAATAAGCCAGAAGCTGCAAATGAACCTGAAAATGATAAAGGGGTTGAAGATAAAAAAGAGGTTGATTTAGTTGAAAAACCTGAAGAGATAGAAGAAGTGGAAGAAGTCAAAGAAGTCCAGAAAGACAATGAATCAGTTACACCGACCGAAGAAGATTCTAAGGAAGAGATAGTAATTGGCAGTGGTATTAAGGATATATATGGTCAGTATGATTTACTGGCAGGCACCTGTATCAATGAAAATGTAATTAGACGATATACTGATCATATAATCGAAAATTATAATAGTGTCACTATGGAAAATGAAATGAAGCCAGATGCAATATTAAGCAGAAGCAAAAGTATAGCAGCAGGGGATTTAGTGGTTGAATACCCAAGGAGAACACTGAATTTGCTTGATTGGGCAAAAGAAAACAAGATGAAGGTTAGAGGACATACACTGGTATGGCACAGCCAGACTCCTGATTGGATATTCTACAAAGATTTTAACACCAGTAAAGGCTTGGTTGATAGAGATACCATGTTAGCTAGAATGGAAAGCTACATAAAACAAAACTTTGAGCTACTTAATTCTTTAGGCTATATAGATATGTTCTATGCTTATGATGTTGTCAATGAAGCAATAGATGGTGGTAATCTAAGAAATAGTAAATGGAAAGAAATTATTGGTGATGATTATATATGGTATGCATTTTACTATGCAGATAAATATGCTCCAGAGCATATAAAACTCTACTATAACGATTATAATGAGCAATTTAAAACCAATCAAGTTGTAAATCTTGCTAAGTCACTAGTAGATGATGATGGTAGATACTTAATTGATGGTATCGGATGTCAAGGACACCTATATACCAATGATTCTATAGATACTTACATAAGAACATTGGAGGCATTTAGTGCAACAGGACTTGATGTACAGATTACTGAAATAGATGTTAGTCTTGGATCATGGCAAAACATTCAGCCAGCTACAGAAGAAAACCTTAAAAAACAGGGAAAATATTATTATGAGTTAGTTAATAAAATCATAGAGGGTAAGAATAAGGGTAAGATTAATTTAAGTGGAATAACCTTCTGGGGAGTCTCAGACGGCTCATCGTGGAGGAGTAATCGAAGTCCTTTACTCTTTAATCGTAATATGGAGCCAAAATATGCTTATTATGGAGCCATTCAGGATAAAGACAAGGCAGGTTATTAATTGGTCATCATTCATATGTGATTATAAAGGGGTATCCCATAAGTATGGGATGCCCTTTTTTGTATAGTAGGAAAGTGCGTCCTATAATAAAAAAGCTCCGCAGGGATGCACACACGTGCCAGCGAAACTCTTTCTTAACTTATTATAAAATTCGAAACACTTTTTTGTGTTGTTAATAAGAATAATATTTGCAATAAATACAATAATAAGTATGAATGATATATATATGGAGGAAAATAATTTGAATGAAGAATTAGTAGTTATAGTAAGGGCGATTATAAGTTTTTTTACTCTTCTTATCTTAGCAAGACTACTGGGAAAAGAACAGATTAGCCAATTATCCTTTTTTGATTATGTTTTAGGTATAACCATTGGTTCCATAGCATCAGAAGCTACGGTTGATTTGTCAAGTAGAGCCTGGACCAGTTGGATTGGGCTAATAGTTTGGGCTGCACTGGCATATTTGATGCAGGTTATAACTTTAAAATGGAGGTATGCAGCCAAGATGATTGAAGGAGAACCTACAATAGTTATCATGAATGGGAAGATTATGGATAAGGTTCTTAGAAAAATGAAATTCAGGGTAGCGGATGTCCTAGAGCTTCTTAGAAATCAAGGGGTTTTTGACCTAAATGAAGTGGATTATGCTATTTTAGAATCCAATGGATCCTTATCAGTTTTGAAGAAATCTGAAAACTTACCCTTAACACCGAAAGATATGAAATTAGAGGTAAAACAAACAGGAATAAGCACAGAGCTTATATATGATGGTATTATTATTGAAGAAAACTTACGTCAAATGAATAAAGATAGAAAATGGCTTATGAATCAACTAAAAAAATATGGTATTAAGGATGCCTCGGAGGCATTATTGGTTACCTTAAATGATGCAGGAAGTTTATATGTTGATAAATATGATGACAATATTAAAAAAGTAAAGGATATTGGAGACTATAAGGGCCCATTTTAGAAGGATGTATCATATATGTGTTGACCTTATATTTTCTGTCTATAGCAGAATGGAGGATTTTTATGAGAAAGTTTTTAGTTATAGCCATTCCTACAGCTACATTGATTGTATTTGTATTAGTAATGCATAGTGCACGTTTTTTAAAGAAGCCCTTAGGCCAAGATGATGATATTCCTGGAAGATTAGATAGTATGATAGAGTTTGTAAACAATGAACTATGGGATGAGGCAAATAATGATTTTAAGGAATTAAGCAGGGCCTGGGATAAGGTGCTTGCTAGAGTACAATTTGGCTCTGGAAAAGAAGAGATTTATCAATTAGATACAAGTATAGCTAGACTAGAAGGAGCAGTAGTAGCAAAGGATAAGGCAGGTGCATTAATGGAATTATATGAAGTGTATAACCATTGGGAGGAACTTGGGAATTAAATTATATAAGTAATTGAGGATAAACTATATATACCTAGAGATAACCTGTAGTTAACACTTGCATTAGATTTGGTTATATTTTATGATTAAAATAAAGATTGGAATAAAGAAAATTATTAATGACTTAATAATAAGTCATATGATGGATTTTATTAATTAATACATTGATACTTTGATAGGTTTTTAATGATAAGAGGATTAAAAAACACATAGTACTAAGTAGACTGGAGATGTACAATGAGAAAGCTTGTAGTTGGCATTTTAGCCCATGTAGATGCAGGTAAAACAACCTTGGCTGAAAATTTGCTTTACTTGACAGGAAGTATTAGGAAATTAGGCAGAGTTGACCATAAAGATGCTTTTTTAGATACATATGAGCTTGAAAGGTCAAGAGGAATTACGATTTTTTCAAAGCAAGCTGTATTTTCTTATATGGATATGAATATTACGCTTTTAGATACCCCAGGTCATGTGGATTTCTCAGCAGAAATGGAAAGAACCTTACAGGTTCTTGACTATGCAATATTGGTGGTTAGTGGAAGCGAGGGTGTGCAGGGGCATACAGAAACATTATGGAGATTACTTGCTAGATATAAGATTCCTACATTTATATTTGTTAATAAAATGGATTTGGAAGGAAGCAATAAAGTTGATTTAATGTCTGAATTAAAAAACCTTCTTCATGAGGGATGTGTAGATTTTAGTGAAGGACAAAACCAAAAGTATTTTATGGAAAGCCTGGCCATGTGTGATGAGTCATTGCTTAATCAATATATTGATAAAGGTATAATCGAAAATTCTGATATTAAAGAGATGATATTGCAGAGAAAGATATTTCCCTGCTATTTTGGTTCTGCCCTTAAGCAAGAGGGGGTTAAGGAGTTTCTTGCTGGCCTATATACTTACTCTAGAATCAAACATTTTCCTAATTTATTTGGGGCTAAGGTATATAAGATAGCAAGAGATGAACAGGGGAACCGCCTTACTTATATGAAGATCACAGGGGGCAGTCTTAAGGTAAAAATGCCTGTAAGCAATAAAAAGGATAATCTTAATCAGGAAGAGGATATCTGGGAAGAAAAGGTGGATCAGATACGGATTTATTCTGGGACGGCCTATGAGACAAGAGATGAGATAGAGGCGGGTTCAGTCTGTGCTGTAACAGGGCTTACTAAGACTTATCCAGGTCAGGGACTTGGGATTGAAGATAATATTGATAGACCTATTCTAAAGCCTGTTCTTACATATCAACTTATCTTACCTCCCGGGTATAATGCATTTCAAATGCTTTCTAAGCTTCGAGAACTTGAGGAAGAGGATCCAACCCTTCATATAGTATGGCAAGAAAAACTTCAAGAAATTCATATTCAGTTAATGGGAGAAGTTCAGACTGAAATATTAAAAAGTGTTATTAATGAGCGTTTTGGTGTGGATGTTGATTTTGGTTCGGGAAATATACTATATAAGGAAACTATAGAAGAGCCTGTGGTTGGAGTAGGACATTTTGAACCCTTGCGCCATTATGCAGAGGTTCATTTGCTTATGGAGCCAGGTCCACTTGGTAGTGGATTGGTATTTGAAAGTAAATGTAGTGAGGATATACTGGACAGGAACTGGCAAAGACTTGTACTTACTCATTTAGAAGAAAAAGAGCATTTAGGAGTATTAACAGGTTCACCAATAACCGACATGAAGATTACTTTAATAGCAGGACGAGCTCATCTAAAACATACAGAAGGTGGAGATTTTCGTCAAGCAACATATCGAGCCATTCGTCAGGGTTTAAAGAAAGCAAAAAGCATTCTACTAGAGCCTTGTTACAAATTTCGATTAGAGGCACCGGCAGATACCATAGGGCGAGCCATGACAGATATTCAAAGAATGAGTGGTGACTTTAATCCACCTCAGGTTAACAAAGATATGGCAATACTTACTGGCAGTGCCCCAGTTGCTACCATGGGTGGTTATCAGATAGAAGTAAATGCATATACAAGGGGAAGGGGTAATCTCTTCTGTACATTTGAAGGATACAAACCCTGCCATAACAATGATGAAGTGATAGAAAGAATAGGTTATGACAGCGAATTAGACCCTGATAATCCCACAGGATCAGTATTTTGTTCCCATGGAACTGGCTTCATAGTTAATTGGGATCAGGTTGAAAGTTATATGCATATAGAAAATAACTGGCATGACTATATACCAGATAAAGAGGAAGAAGACGTAGGCAAAACCAGTGTAAAGTCCATTGAGCCTAGGATAAAAAGGCAGAAAAAGCAGGATTTCTTCCTGGAAGAGAAAGAATTAGAAGAAATATTTACAAGGACCTATGGTCAAATAAAACAAAGTGCTGTATACAACCAGAGTAGATTAGGATATGAGAAGAAACCATCAGGTAAGGTTGACTTACAGGACAATAAAAAACGAGAAGTCAACTTAAAGGTTAAGAAAGCTAAAAAAGAATACCTTTTAGTTGATGGATACAATATTATATTTTCCTGGAAAGAACTTAATGAACTAGCTAATTCTAGTATAGATGCAGCCAGATTCAAACTTATGGATATTTTAAGTAATTATCAAGGATTTAAAAAGTGCATAGTAATCCTTGTTTTTGATGCATATAAAGTCAAAGGCGGTGTGGAAAAAGTTCTAGACTACCATAATATACATGTGGTCTATACAAAAGAAGCAGAAACCGCTGACCAATATATTGAGAAGGTTACCCATGAGATTGCTAAGGAAAACTATGTAACAGTTGCCACATCGGACGCACTAGAACAGATTATTATACTTGGCAAGGGAGCAGTAAGACTTTCAGCCAATGACCTTAAGGAGGAAATACTAAAAGTAAATAAAACTATTAAAGAGGATTATCTAGATAAATATTCTATAGGTAGAGCCAATATAGGAGATCAGTTTTCGGAAGAAATAATAAAATATCTAGATGAAATGTAACAATATCACAGAAGTCATTTGCTCCATGTGATATCTTTAGTATCAAATAATCCTTAAGGCGGTAAAGATTATGTCAAAAAGATTAGCTAAAGTTACTAAAGATTTATGTGTTGCATGTGGTTCATGCATAAAGGTCTGTCCTAGAGGAGCCATATCCATATATAAGGGTAGATATGCTCTGGTGGATGAGAGTAAATGTATTGGCTGTGGCTTATGTGCTAAAGAGTGTCCTGCCTCCATAATTAACATTTCAAAAAAGTCCAGCGGTGATATGTCAAGAGAAAAACAATAAAAATATATGATGTTATTATATCAATACTGGAAAAAAAGGCGCATTTACCTAGACCCTGACGACCATTCTTAAAAAAATGAGCAGGGCG
>JAAYRE010000157.1 GCA_012518935.1 Clostridiales bacterium | reverse complement strand
CAGATTTATCCCCTGGGTTGGTATCAGGATGGTACTGCTTAGCTAATTTTCTATATGCCTTTTTTAATTCGTCATCGCTTGCTCCCTTATCAACACCTAAAACCTCGTAATAATCTCTTTTTTCTGCCATCTTACCCTTCACCTTTCATAGCTGTTCAAGATTTATTATCCCAAAAAGCTTATTTTAGTAAGCCTTTTGGGATATTAAAATTTTTACCTATACCTCTTTATAATCACCGTCTACCACATCATCATCATAGGTTTGAGAATCATTTGCGGCTGTACCTGACATATCAGGACCTGCTCCGCCTGCTGTAGCACCTGCATTATTTTGCTCATAAAGCTTTGCAAATAAAGCCTGAGCACTATTCATAAGCTTATCCTTTGCATTTCTAATGTCTTCTATTTCACCATCACTCATTACCTCAGGATTGGTCTTTTCAAGTAGCTCCTTAAGATGCTTAAGGTCTGCTTCTACAGTTTCTTTATCAGATTCACCTATTTTGTCACCAACTTCTTCTAAGGCTTTTTCAGTTTGGAATACCATAGAATCTGCATCATTTCTTAGGTCAATAGCTTCTTTACGTTTTTTATCCTGAGCCTCATATTCAGCTGCTTCCTTAACAGCACGATCTATATCAGCATCAGAAAGATTAGTACTAGCTGTAATGGTTATATTCTGCTCTCTACCTGTACCAAGGTCCTTAGCAGATACATTAACTATACCGTTGGCATCAATATCAAATGTTACTTCAATCTGAGGAACACCTCTTCTTGCAGGTGGAATTCCATCAAGACGGAATTGTCCAAGGGTCTTGTTATCCTTGGCGAATTGTCTTTCACCTTGAACTACATGTATATCAACTGCTGTCTGATTATCAGCTGCTGTAGAGAATATCTGGCTCTTCTTTGTAGGGATTGTTGTATTTCTTTCAATCAACTTAGTTGCTACTCCACCAAGAGTTTCAATTGATAAGGACAAGGGGGTAACGTCAAGTAGAAGGATATCTCCAGCCCCAGCATCACCAGCAAGTTTACCACCTTGAATTGATGCACCAAGGGCAACACACTCATCAGGGTTTAAATTCTTTGAAGGTTCCTGGCCTGTCAACTGTTTAACCTTATCTTGAACTGAAGGCATACGGGTTGAACCACCAACTAATAATACTTTATTCAAATCAGAGGCATTAAGGCCTGCATCCCTTAAGGCATTCTGTACTGGAATAACTGTTCTTTCTACTAAGTCACTGGTAAGCTCATCAAACTTAGCACGGGTTAGATTCATATCAAAGTGTTTTGGACCATCTGAAGTAGCTGTTATAAAGGGAAGGTTAATATTAGTTGTTGTAGCAGATGATAATTCAATCTTAGCTTTTTCAGCTGCTTCCTTAAGTCTCTGCATTGCCATCTTGTCTGTAGATAGATCAACGCCCTCAGTTTTCTTAAACTCCTCTGTCATATGTCTGGTAACTCTTTCATCAAAGTCGTCACCGCCTAGTCTGTTATCACCAGAAGTAGACAGTACTTCAATAACCCCATCACCAATCTCAATTATAGATACGTCAAAGGTACCTCCACCTAAGTCAAATACCATGATTTTTTGTTCATTCTCATTATCAAGACCATATGCCAAAGCTGCAGCAGTTGGCTCATTAATAATTCTCTTAACCTCAAGACCGGCAATCTTACCTGCATCTTTGGTTGCCTGCCTCTGAGCATCATTAAAATAAGCAGGTACTGTAATAACAGCTTCTGTCACCTTTTCACCAAGATAGCTTTCAGCATCTGCTTTCAGTTTTTGAAGTACCATTGCAGATATTTCCTGAGGTGAATATTTCTTATCATCGATTTTAATTCTAAAATCAGTACCCATATGTCTTTTTATAGATGATATTGTTTTATCTGCATTAGTAACAGCCTGACGCTTGGCAGGTTCACCAACCAAACGCTCACCTGTTTTTGTAAATGCAACAATAGATGGTGTTGTTCTTGCACCTTCTGCATTTGCAATTATTACAGGTTTACCACCTTCCATAACGGCAACACATGAATTTGTGGTACCTAGATCAATTCCAATTATTTTACCCATATTTATTCCTCCAATATAATTTAATTAAGTAATCTTTCTTGACAACTATTCTATTAATTTACTACTCTGACCATGCTATGTCTTATGACAACACCATTATAGAGATAGCCCTTCTGAAATTCCTCAGCAACAATATTCTCGCCTAGAGTTTCGTCCTCACCATGCATAACAGCATTGTGGAAATTTGGATCAAATTCATTACCAACTGCTTCTATAGCCTTAACACCTATCTCATCCATTGTTGTCATTAACTGTTTATATATCATATTGAAACCTTGAACAAATGAATTGTCTTTATCTTCCTCAGCAATAGACTCCAATCCCCGTTCAAAATTATCAATCACAGGAAGTAATTTTTCTAAAACACTTTTTACTCCTAAATCAAACATCTGAGATTTTTCTTTTTCAGACCTTTTTCTAAAGTTATCAAATTCCGCCATAGTTCTCATAAGTCTATCGGATAAATCATTTATCTTATCTTCCTTTGCGGCTAGTTCTTTGTTTTTTGAACCCTTAAGGAAAGATTTGGTGCTGGGTTTCTCTGCCACCTCTTCTGTATCTTGGCTATCCTTCATCTCCTTATCCTCCTGAATCTCTTTATTGTCTTCTAAGTCTTGCTCTTCTACCTGGTCTTCAGTAGCTTTATCTATCTTTTTTTCCTTTTCTTCCTTTTCCATGGCAGCCTTCATAGCCTCTATAACCTTATCAGTATCTTCCAATTTATTTGGCCTCCTTTCTCTGCCTATGTTTTATTTTTAAATATATCATCTAATTGACTCATCAAATTTTGAAGTGTAGCAACTACTCTTTCATAGTCCATCCTTTTTGGTCCGATAATGCCCACCTTACCGTATACGCCCTCTTCTACTTCATATGTAGCTGTAACAACTGAGCAATCTTTCATGGATTCAATGGGAGTCTCATCACCAATATATACCTGAATGCCTCTTATATCTTCCTCATCCATCTTATCTTGAATCAAATCAGTCAGCATCTTCTTCTCTTCTAATGTATAGATAAGCTCAGAAGCTTTTTCTGTATTACTAAGCTCAGGATATTTTAAAATATTAGTTGCTCCAGAGGTATATACCTTAAAATCATCATCTTCCTTAATTGATCTCATGATAGCATCAAGAACATCATTAACCAGAGCCCTATAATCATCTCCAGCCTGTTCTTTCATCTGTGTAATAACAGGTAAATTAATCTCAGCCAAATCCAAGCCTTGTAGGAAGGTATTTAGAACTATATTAAGCTTTAAAACGATTTCTTTAGATAAATAATCTGATACTTTAATAATTTCATTCTTTACAATATTACCTTCAAATACTATTACTGCTAGTAATTGTTTGTTATCAATCTCAGTCAACTGTATAAATTTAACCTTCTTTTTATATTGAGGAGATGTAACCATGGTGACGTAATTGGTGTTAACTGCCAGTAATTTGGCAACCTGCTCTAGTAAGTGTTCCAAACGATCCGCCTTTTCTATAAGAATATTTTTCATATTCTCGACTTCTTGGTTTTTATCTAAAAGAAGTAAATCTACATAAAAACGATATCCCTTATCAGTGGGTATTCTGCCTGCGGATGTATGGGGCTGAATAATATAACCCATATCCTCCAAATCAGACATCTCATTCCGAATTGTGGCCGAGCTTAAGTTAAGGTCAGTATACTTTGAAATAGTCCTAGAGCCAACCGGTTCCCCAGTTTCAAGATAATTCTGTATAATAGCCTGTAATATTTTTATTTTTCTTTCATCAAGCTCTTGCATTTATCCACCTTCATTAGTTATATTTAAACAGTAACCTTCATGAATATTTTACAAATTAGCACTCACTTGGTTTGAGTGCTAACATTCTAGTAATAAAATATCACTTATAAAATCGTTTGTCAAGGATAAATTACATTAAAATATGATTAATTTAACAACTTTGATTACTCTAAAAGAAATTCAGCTAATACATGATTACTTATATCAATACCGTAATCAGTTAACCGAACCCAGTCCCCATCCATAACTATCAAACCATCATTTTGCAAATTATTAAGGACTTTATTATAAATCTCTTCTATAGATATTCCGAATATACTAAAAAACTCATCTTTGCTTACACCCCAAGTTTTTCTAAGTCCAAGAAACATAAACTCTTCTATCTGGTCATTCTTAGTTAAGTTAACAATTTCTTTCCTTATCCCAAACCAATCCTTAAGAAGTCCATTATTGTTGCTATTAATACCAAGCTTATTAATATTACTGGAAGAACTACTGATATTATTACCACTAGCTTTATTGGTAGTATTACTAGTTTTAATATTGTGCTTGTTAATTAAGTCTATATATTCATCCATATTATAAGTACTATGGAATCTTATATCTTCTAATAAGGAAGAGGAACCAAGTCCCAGACCAAGATATTCAGTACCCTCCCAATATGCCAAGTTATGTTTGGATTCGTACCCTTCTTTAGCATAATTAGATATCTCATATCTTATATATCCATAAGCTTCAAGTATTTCTTTAGTTCTTTTATAAATCCTTCTGTCCGTATCTTCATCAGGTAGCTTATCCCTATCATAGCCCTTGGGACCATACATATCATAAAATGGGGTTCCCTCTTCAATAATCAAACTGTATGCAGATATATGTTCTGGTGACAGGCCTATTATTTTTTGCAGGGTTTCTTCCCATGATTCCAGGGTTTGACTAGGAAGGGCTGACATAAGGTCCACATTAATATTAGTAAAGCCAATTTTTCTTGCTAAATGGTAGTTCTTTACAAACTGCCCATAGGTGTGAATTCTACCAAGAAGCTTAAGCTCTGAAACATTGGCGGACTGTAAACCAAAGCTTATTCTATTTATACCAGCACAATAATAAGCCCTTAACTTTCTATCATCGACCGTTCCTGGGTTAACTTCTATAGATATCTCAGCATCAATTATATTAAATACATCCTTTAACTCTTCTAAAGTTGCAACTATATATTGGTAATCAACTGAGGATGGAGTTCCTCCCCCTATAAATATAGATGAGATATTATAATCATTAGCTCTATTTTTATAGCTTTGGATTTCCTTATATAAAGCTTCAAAATAACTTTTTATATTTGCTTCATTAGAAGGGCCGGACAAAAAATCACAGTAAAGGCACTTCTTTACACAAAAAGGAACATGGACATAAAGTCTCAAATCCTTTTTCCATGTTCCCTTATTTATTTTTTTATATATATTCATTCATTTTGCTCCTATTATGAAGATTTATCTAATCTACAAGATCTATTCTATCTTAATCTTCATCCAACTTAAGTACACTCATAAAAGCTTTTTGAGGAATCTCTACACTTCCAACCTGACGCATTCTCTTCTTACCCTCTTTTTGCTTTTCAAGAAGCTTCTTCTTTCTGGTTATATCTCCACCATAACACTTGGCTAGAACATCCTTCCTAAGAGCTTTCACAGTCTCCCTGGCAATAATCTTACTACTAATAGCAGCCTGAATAGGAATCTCAAATTGATGTCTTGGTATCTCATCCTTTAGCTTCTCACACATTCTTCTGCCTCTTTCATATGCACTTTCAGCATGAACAATAAAGGTTAGGGCGTCTACCTCTTCTCTATTAATTAAAATGTCAAGCTTAATAAGCTCAGACTGTACATATCCTTTTAGCTCATAATCAAAGGAAGCGTAACCTCTAGATCTGGATTTTAAAGCATCAAAGAAATCATATATTATTTCGTTTAAGGGTAGGTCATATTTTAGTAAGGCACGTTTTTCTTCTAAATATTCCATTCCAAGATAGATGCCTCTTCTCTCCTGGCATAGGTTCATTATCTGACCTACAAACTCTGTAGTAACCATTATCTCGGCAGTTACAATTGGCTCCTCCATATATTCTATTAATGAGGGATCCGGTAAATTAGTAGGATTAGTAATATCTACTACTTGTCCATCTGTCTGATGTACCTTATAAATAACACTGGGAGCAGTTGTAATAATGTCTAAATTGTACTCTCTTTCTAACCTTTCCTGAATAATTTCCAAATGCAAGAGTCCTAAAAACCCACATCTAAAACCAAATCCTAGGGCAACTGAGGTTTCAGGCTCAAATTGTAGGGAAGCATCATTAAGCTGTAATTTTTCTAAGGCATCCCTCAGGTCAGGATAATTTGCTCCATCAGCAGGATACATTCCGCAATAAACCATAGGAAGTACCTTCTTATAACCAGGAAGAGCTTTTTCACAAGGCCTTTTGGCATCTGTGACAGTATCTCCAACTCTGGTTTCCTTTACATTCTTTAAGCTGGCTGTAATATACCCAACCATTCCTGCTGTAAGCTCATCACAAGGTATAAACTGACCAGCACCAAATGTACCTACTTCCACAACCTCAGAGACTGATTCAGTAGCCATCATTTTTATGACGGTCCCCTTCTTTAAGGTTCCCTCCATTATCCTACAAAATATTATAACTCCCTTATAGGGATCATAAAGCGAATCGAAAATCAAGGCCTTTAAGGGTGCACTTGAATCCCCTTTGGGTGCAGGAATCTTTTTAACTATCTGTTCTAGAACTTCATCAATATTGATTCCGTTCTTTGCAGAAATTAAAGGGGCATCATGGGCTTCAAGGCCAATTACATCTTCTATCTCTGTCATAACTCTCTCTGGATCAGCACTGGGTAGATCTATTTTATTAATAACCGGCATAATCTCTAAATCATGGTCAATGGCTAAGTAGACATTAGCCAAGGTCTGTGCTTCAATTCCCTGAGCTGCATCTACTACAAGGATTGCTCCTTCACAGGCTGCAAGACTTCTTGAAACTTCATAGTTAAAGTCTACATGTCCTGGTGTATCTATCATATTAAAGATATACTCTTCGCCATCTTTTGCCTTATATACAGTACGAACGGTTTGTGCCTTAATGGTAATTCCCCGCTCCCTCTCCAAATCCATATTATCAAGAACTTGAGACTGCATCTCACGACTGGTAAGCAAACCTGTCTTTTCTATAATTCTATCAGCAAGTGTTGATTTGCCGTGGTCTATATGTGCAATTATGCAAAAGTTTCTTATTTTACTCTGGTCTAAAGCCATGTTATCCTCCTGTAAATACTAATATCACTATCTTCGCTAGGCTTGATTATAACATATGAAAAATATTGTTACAAGATACCAACTGCTATTTTAACGACCCTGGAGAACGGCGTCAAGGACATCTGCGAAAGGTTCAACGGCATTCATTGCTGATTGCAAAGTGTTTTGGGCGTCCCCCCATTCAAGTAAAAGACTTTTTGGTCTAAGGTCAAGATTATAACGGAGAACTTCTAAATAATTTTTGTAAATTAACTGTGGATACATTTCTAAGGATTTTAGCTGTAACTTAAAGCTAAATGCCAGGTTATCCTGTAGGTTAGGGTTGTCAAGTCTTGTTATAGACCCTTTTTCGTTTCTACTAAGTCCGTTAAATAACATTATCTGTGCAGTCTCTTTGCCATCAATTATAATAGTCCTTTCCTGGTTGCCGTCCCTATGTAAATCAATAATTACATCAATACTGGGGTTTTCCTCCAAGATTTTTAACACTCCCTCTCTGGCATAATTATATGCTAGGTTTCTATTGAGCTTCCCATCAATAACATCATATACACTTCTATCATGAATAACATTATAGCCATATTTTTTTTCTAATACCTCTGTTAGATAATCCCCCACTCCAACTACTGTATCCTCAGTTACTCCTTCCTTACTATCGATAAATGCCTCCTGAGAATGGGTGTGATAGATTAGAATTTGTGGTTTGTCCTTACTTGTCTTTATAGTCATGTCCTTATTTAGCATAAGCTCAGAATCAAATAGTTCATCCTTAATAACTACGCCTCCTGCACATATGTAAAAATTTCTAATCAAGAAATTAACATCTTTAAGATTATCTAAGGTAAAGGGAGTACCATTATAGCTTCTCATGGTATAGATAGCTTCCCCTTCACCCCCACTGCCTACTTTAAATTCACTAAAATCAATGGCACCATCCATAATTCTAACAGGCAACTCTCTATTTTTATTATCATTAAGAGCCCCCATAGTTATGTAATCCTGATACTCATTACCGTTGAATATTGCTCCATTTGTCAGGATATATTCTTTGGTAAGGATTTCATCAGGAATTTTGTTGAAACTTATTTTATTATCAGTTTTATTATTATCCTCGTTATTGGTTTCATATATCCGAATTTCATTGTTTTGTAAGTTAATAGTGCTGGCATATACAAAGTTATGAAGACTATAAAATTCTGAGGTCATATTTAAGGGAAATGGATAAACCTCCTTTTCTTTATTAATATTATAACTGACTAGTCCGGAGGAAGATTCCATTACATTAGAAAAAATACCTGTAGCAATTGAATTACGAAGTTTTATTCTAGCTTGACCAATTTTACCTGAAAATGACAGTGACATTATTAAAATCAATAAAAATACAGATAGTACCATTAATACAATCGGTATTTTTTGATATTTAAATTCTTTCATCAAAAGCCTCCAAATATTGTTTGCAATAGTTACAAGTCTAATTAATTATATTCGGTAAGCTCACTTTTAGTACCTATGACAATAAAGGTAATGCAAAGCATGAATTAATAGCTTCTGATATGGTAAAGCTCAATCTTTTTACAGCTTCATCAATATTCTTTGGGGTAACATACATATTATACATCTGCTCTGTATTTACTTCCGATATGAATTTGTATATCTCATTCTGATTAAAACCTGTAGATTCCATATATTTGCCAAGAGTATCGGCAACAATTGTTGCAGCATCTACCACAGTAGGGCTACCGATGGCTATTACCTTTGCTCCTAAGGTTTCCTCATTAAGTGCCTGACGGTT
>JAAYRE010000156.1 GCA_012518935.1 Clostridiales bacterium | reverse complement strand
TTATCAACTATATTTAAATTTTAGAAAGCACCTTTATGATGCTTTATTTGTTATGCACTTTTATTATAATAAATAGGCTTAAGTAATTTTCTCTTTTACTATTGACTTTTCATAGTTGGTCTCCTTTGTATAATTAATATCTTTATTATGACTAATTACATTGTATAATTAATTCATGGCCTTAGTGCATCCAAGACCAACTCTCTATCGTCCATATGATGCTTTATACCTCTAATTTCCTGATAATCCTCATGGCCTTTACCAGCTATAATAATTACATCGCCTTCCTTGGCATTATCTATACAATACTTAATTGCTTCTCTTCTATCTGTTATTTTAACATATTTACCAGGTCCTTTTTTTACCCCTGTTATTATATCATTAATAATGTCTTCAGGTTCTTCAAATCTAGGATTATCTGAAGTAACCACAGTAAGATCAGCCATATTAGAGGATATCTCACCCATAAGAAACCTTCTGTCCTTTGAGCGATTTCCTCCACAACCAAATACGCAAATCAATCGTTTTGGATTGTACTCCCTCATAGTGGTTAGCAAACTCTTTAGACTCATGGCATTATGGGCATAGTCAATCATAACTGAATAATTTTCTGTTCCTGGAACAAGCTCTACCCTGCCTCTGACCTTAATATGCTGTAATGCTTTAATAATATCATTTTCATTTACATTAAAATGCCTACATATAGCTATAGCACATAAGGAATTAAGAACATTGAATTTACCAGGAATATCAATATCTACATCAAAGTTCATAAGTCCTCTCACTTGGTATGATACACCCAAATAACCCGGTTCATGAACCAAATTTACATTAGTTGCATATATATCTGCATTTTCAGAAAACCCAAAGGTCTCTATCTTGCATGTGTGGTCTTTCATAATATCCTTGGCATACTTATCATCTATATTAATTAAGCCCACCTTGCACTGCCTAAATAACATGCTTTTACATCTAAGGTAATCATCAAAATCCTTATGCTCATTAGTGCCTATATGGTCATAACCCATATTGGTAAATATACCATAATCAAAGATAAAGCCATCGGTCCTATTAAGTAGGAATCCCTGTGAGGAAGCTTCCATTACTACGCATTCTATCCCTGCATCCACCATCTTGGCAAAGGTTTCTTGGATAATATAGGATTCAGGTGTTGTATTATTGGCAGGAATCACCTCATCACCAATAACAGTTTCAATAGTACCAATAAGCCCTGTCTTGATACCTGTATTTTCAAGAATAGACTTAACCATATAGGCTGTTGTAGTCTTACCCTTAGTACCTGTAATACCAACCGTAATAAGCTTACTTGCTGGATAACCAAAATAAGCTGCTGACATAAAAGCCAGTGCCTTTCTTGCATTGTCTACTCTAATCACAGTACCATCCTTTGGTAATTCAATGTCCTTCTCTATTATAATAGCTGTGGCACCCTTTTTTATTACCTGAGGAATATAATCATGTCCATCTGATACAGTACCTATAATGCATACAAATACCGAATCTTTACCAGCCTTCCTTGAATCATACACCAAATCTGTGACTAAAGTATGTTCATCCCCCTGTAAACAGGTGTAGTCTATTCCTTCTAATAATTCATCTAAATACATACATTTCCCTCCTATGAGCATAAATATTTATAATACACTCATATTATACTCGCATTATTTACAAAATCTGTTGCAGTTTCTGTTGAACATCTTGCATATAATGCTTTGTTATATTTGCTAAATCCATCTTATGTACTCCTATTTACTGTATAGCTGCTATCAATTCTTGATAAAGCAGATCTGTACTTTCACTGTTACTTAGACTCAAATATACATCTTTCTTATCTATTCGTTCAATCTTAATTGTAGGAGATGTCCTCGATTCAACAAAGAGTAAAGTTTCACCAAGGTTACCTGACTTAAAATTACCTTTCAGAGTTTCTCCGAAACCTCCATAACCATTAGTCCTTGTACCAATACCGATATCACTCATACTTTTATCAATAAGAGATATACCAGCAATCTCAGCAAATTCAATGTTTTCTCCATATATAGCTTTTATCTGTAAGGAGTCATCAAGTATGATTATACTTGGTTGTTTTTCACTATAGTAAATCATTACCCCTATGACAATAAGGATTATTGCAGAAAATGAAGTTGCGGCAACAATAAATGCTTTTGGAGTTTCCTCCTTGTAATCTTAGTTTTAAAAGGGCTTTTACCACCATCTCTATAATATGGATTTCATCTACAATCCCTCACCATATTAATGAATTTATTTTATTATAATTTACTATATTGTTTTTCGCAAGTAATCAAGTATATTTGAACACTTTCGGTGTTCAAATATACTTGGAACACAAAACAGCCTTCCATTTTCTGAAAGGCTGATTTTTAATCATATATACTTGTCTAGAACGAGTTTGTTAGTATCAATACCTGCGTACATTGTAATCGCTGGGACAACATCTAAAAAGGGGCCTCTCAGCCCCTCCTTTTGAGTGTTAAATATCAAACACCTCTATTTTGTTTGTCAACCGAACCATCCCCTTTCTTTCTATACTAACCGGACCGGTCATATATATTATCCCACAGTCCGTAGCTGATGTATAGGAATAGAATCGTTATATTTATTTTCTCCTATATACAATTTTTCGAACGGTATCTTCACCCAAATGGTATTGCTCTGCCAGATCTGCAATTGATACCCCTCTTTCGAACAAATTGATCATTTTACTATTCCTTCTGTCAATTAATTGTCTGGCACCGCTTATACTACCCCATCCTGCCCTACTTGTTTTCTTGGGGATATATACCAGTGTCCCATCAGCATATTCTTGAATCTCCTTTAGTAGGCGGGCAGGAAATACTTCTGAACCTTTCCTGTAATTCAAACAATTTACCCTCCATCAACTTAATGTTTCCTTGTCTTTCATCAACCAAGCTTTTCATTAAGCCCACCTCCTTCATTATTATCGTAGTGTCAAGTATGACACTTCTTTTTTATTTCAAAACCTTTATATATCAAGGGTTACATCGTTTTTTAAACAAAATAACAATGA
>JAAYRE010000155.1 GCA_012518935.1 Clostridiales bacterium | reverse complement strand
TTTAAACTCATTGGTATAACTTCTGTTTTTATTAGTATTATTAGACATAATCATTCTCCTTAGGTTATTCTCGTAAGTCTATTATACATTGTTTTTATCTTACGACAACTATCCTAACACATAGGGCCTGTCGGAATGTGTTACCTCTCTTTGTATTGATATGGCTCTCATTCGAGAAAATAACATTGAACTATCCTACGGTAATATCGAAAAAGAAATCTTCTATACAGGAAACAAGGCACTTCTAGGTAGAGCACTTACGAATTTGATCTCCAATGCTTATCGGTATGGTAAAGAAAATGGCCATATCATTGTATCGTTACAAAAGACTGAAGCGTCAGTCATAATCTCCGTTCAAGACGATGGTGTAGGAATTGCTGAAGATGAACAAAAAAAAGTGTTCCATCGTTTTTACCAGGGAGATAATTCAAGGGGTGGTATAGGTACCGGGCTTGGGTTATCCATGGTCGAGGAAATCGTACACCTTCATGGAGGACGAATACTTCTTGAAAGTAAAAAAGACCTTGGAAGTACCTTCACTATTATACTCCCACTATAATTTTTAATAATATTACTTGTACTAATGTTCTTCTAATGTTTCATCTGTATACTACAGATATAGTCAAGAAAGGAGATCATTAAAAATGATAATAAAAAAATATTTTAGTACGCCATTAAGAGCGTCCTTATCTATTGTTAGCCTTATAGCTATCGTCGCAGCTCTTAGCACCGGAACGGTCTATGCTGCAAATGCAATCGCCCAAAACACATCCATCGGAGCAGAAAATGCAAAGAATTTTTCCTTTGCTGACGCAGGGATTGATCCGACCACTGCAAAAGCAGTCCAGGCAGAGTTTGAATATGAGCAGGGCCAGTTTGTGTATGATGTAGAATTTATTGTAGACGGCACAGAGTACGAATACTGGAACAATGCCTCCAATGGTAATGTGGTAAAGAAAGATATTGAGAATGTGACATTAAGCGACACAAATTCAGTAGTATCTACACAGATTACTCTAAAAAAAGCAAAAGAGATCGCTCTGAGTGACGCTAAACTGGCTGACAACAAAGTTACTTTTACTACTGCCGAGCTTGATATGGAAGATAGCATTTCAGTATATGATATTGAATTTTATGCAGAAAACACCCAGTACGAGTACGAAATCAATGCCAATACCGGTGCGATCATAAGCAAGGACAAAGAAATACAGAATAAGCAGAAACCTGCAGATTCGACAGCTAAGCAGCCCACAAAATCGGCAAGTAAGGAAGATACTACTAATACAAAGCAAAACAAGGTTGACAGCAAAAATAATGCTACTAAGCCAGTGACTAATAAACAACAAAAAACTGCAAGTCAGATTACCCTTGAAGCTGCTAAGGCAAAAGCACTTGCAGATGCAGGCGTTACCGCATCAAGTGTAACTTATACACAAGCGGAACTTGATTATGATGACGGTATCGCAGTATATGATATTGAATTCTATACTTCAACGAAAGAATATGAATATGAAATCAACGCTGACTCCGGTAAAGTTCATGATAAAAGTGTAGAGTCACTTCAGAATAACACCGGAAAGAAAGAAAACTCTAGAACCTACATTGGAATTGATAAAGCAAAGGCCATCGCTACCTCTCATGCTGGATTTTCAATATCCGATGTAACTTTCTCTAAAGCAAAGATGGATACCGATGACGGTCATACTATTTATGAAATTGAATTCTATAAGGGCGGTACCGAATACGAGTACGAGATGGATGCATCCACTGGAAATATACTTGAATATGATACTGAAGAGGCCGACTAAATATTGATAAATTATATAACCAAGCAATAAAAAGCATACTTTGAGAATTTCTATTGTCATAAATAAGGGAGTGTTGCTCACACACAAAACAGTTGTGCTGGAGCAACACTCCTTTTAAAATGCTCTTGATTGATTTAGAATACTGAACCATACCATGTAGGAACAATATTCTTCATATCATCAAACCAAAGTAGAATATCTTTATTTAATTTAATAATAGACTTCATTTGCTCTGGTGCATAATACTTTGACCATACAATGGAGGTTATTGCACTTGCTGATAGATAGTATGCTAATAATGTCCAAAACTCTTCAGGTGGTTTACGGTTGAAATAGCCATCAATTTGCCCTGATGCAAATGCAGGAAATTCTATACCCAAGCGATTAAATTCATACCAAGGATCACCATAATTATTGAAATCAACAGTATGCCAATCAATAACAGATAGATTTCCTTCTTTAGACCGTATCATATTGCCCATATGATAGTCTCCATGATGGTAGTTCTTTTTTAATTTATTCATTACAATAACCTGATCCATTATCACAATCCACCTTCCATTAGGTAATAAAACAAACAGTATATCTTTAAACCTAATAGTTTCTTTAACAATTGTAAAGTTCTAATATTCTATCACCAACATCTTCAGGACAATGCGCATCCGATACAGTAACAATTTTGACATTATTATTTCTCATGATTTTCAGCATTTCATTATCCATACCTAGTGTAGCAGTATTTGGACAACGTCGAAATGCTCCACTGTTTTGTTCTGCGTACATATTGTTTTTAGAGAGCTCCTTTGCTAAACTTTCATAATAATTAGTTAATGAATATGATGGTTTATGTCCAAAAAGTTTAATCGCATCGGGATGAGCTATACCGTCATATATGCCACTTTGAGCAAGTGAAATAGATGTTTCAAAATATCTATGATATATTTCATCGACATTAATTATATTCCAATGCTCCTCCTTATGGTCAAAGGCAAAATTATCAACAAAATGAACGCTTCCAAGCAAGAAATCAAGTTCCTTACCCTTAGTTAACTCTACAACTAAATCTTCAAACTCTTTAAAATAGCATATCTCAAGACCAAATTTAATTTTTACGGGGAATTGATTATCTCTGATTTGTTTAATAAGCGACAAATAGTCTTCTAGTTTCAATACTCCTGCTTTTCTATGAAACCATGTGTCTATATAATTGCTATAAGCACAAACAGAATCATACATAGGAACAAATTCTTCAAAGCGATAACAATGCTCAAGAAGCCAAATCTCATCTAATTGCTTTTCAACTGCTTTGTCAACGAATTGATTTACCCACTCAAGTGTATATTCTCCTCGTTCAATGTGAATATGACCATCTATCATACTTTCACGTCCTTATTCAAATTATATTGGTACGCTTCATAAGTAGAACGAAGATGTCTAATTCTTTTTATTAATATATAGGTTTAGCCTGCATACCCTATGTTAGTTACGCAATGCAGTAATAGGTACTACGAATACTCCATCATCTCTTCTATATGCTGCATTTGATAGTCCACAAACAACACATAGAACGGAAGGTGCAATACCTTCTTTGTCTTTTCTAATCTCACTGCTAATTTGTATTAAATTATTTGCCGCTTCATCTATTTGATTTGCACCAAGCTTTATTTCAAATGCACACCATCTTCCATCCTTTAATTCTATAACAGCATCAATTTCCCTATCATTATAGTCTTGATAATGATATATATTACCACCGAATGATTCTGCATAAATTCTAAGATCCCGTATACATAGTGCTTCAAACAATAAACCTAGTGTCTCAAGATCATTAAGTAGCTTTTCAGGTGTAGCTTTCAACAAAGCACATGCAAGAGATGGGTCTGAAAAATGTCTCTTTTCTGCCTGCCTCACCCTTATTGAGGAACGTATATTTGAAGAAAATGGTGGTTGATTATCAATAATAAATAATCTTGAAAACACATCAAGATAACTAGCTATTGTGTCAACATCAATGTCCTCATCATCTACTGCTTTTATATCTTTTTTTAAAGTTTTATTTGTTACTGTTGTGCTTTCATTTCTTGCGAGAGAGCGCAATAACAATTTCATTTTTGAAACATCTCTTTTTATCCCATCTATTCGATATACGTCATCATTAATAATAGCTTCTAAATATTCAACTGACAATAACATTGCTTTATCAACTGGCATATCAAGATTTGCAGGCCAACCCCCTATTAGAATCAAATTGATTATGTCTCTAATATCAACTTCACCTGTCATCGATGGCTTTATCCTACCATTACATAAGGCTTCTAAAGATATGTTGCCACTAGATGCTCCAGATTCATAAAGTGACATGGGTCTCATTCGTAATCTTGCTATTCTTCCCGCTCCACTATGAAGTATGCCCTTGTGATTTGGTGTCGCTGAACCTGTTAAAATAAACTGCCCTTTTGATTTGTTTTGATCCACTTTATGCCTTACGGCATCCCAAAGCTGTGGTACCTCCTGCCATTCATCTATAAGCCTAGGCTGCTCACCTTCTAAAACCAAAGAAGGACTCATTTCTGCCAGTTTTCGATTTTGAAAATTTCCCTCTGGGTCTCCAATATATATTTTACTCTTACTATTATATGATGATGTCCATGTTTTTCCACACCATTTAGGACCTTCAATACAAATTGCACCGAAAGCTGACATATACTCTTTTACCTTTTTATCTATAACACGTGGTCTATACTCTTTTAAATTCATTTTATCCTCCTATTATATTGTATTATATAGGCATGTTACAAGGGATAATTTATCCTCATCATATACAATATTATAACCCATTCCGTATGATTTCACAATCCCATTCCGTGTTATTTTATAATTCTGTTCCGTATGTTTTTGCAACTTCAACCCGTGCAATTTGAAATGTTTATTCCGTGAGATTTACTACTTTTCTATTTGTATTCTTACCATATCACATTGTACAAAAAATAGACTATACCTTACATTTCACTACATATAAAGTATAGCCTATTTAAGATTCTATATATCACTGCTTACTGCATATCTTTTAAGGTGTCTCCCATTGTAGATAGATTCATTAACTTCTTCGCATAATTCTTTTATACTATTACTAAGCTTTAATGCAGCATCCTTCTTCATAATAACATTTGCAACTTCTATTGATTCTATTTCATCATCAGTTACCTCTTTCTGATATATAGTGAATTTTTGCCACTAATTGCCCAATTTTATATGCTAGTTTAAAATCGATAGTTTTGATTTCTTCACCCAAATAATCTTCAACAGTAACATCAAGGCACATATCATTCAATTTATATTTAATACAATGCTTATCCCCACATGTATATCTTTTTGGAGTTAAAATTCCTTGATTTCTTAAATATTCAGAAAATTTACTCTGATTTTCAATTGTATTATGAGGATGATTACATAAATGAGGATACCCTTACTCTCCATATAATAGTTCCAATTATACAGCCAACTAATGCTGGTATAATCCAGCCAAATCCATAATCAAAACCAGGTAAGAACATATGGCCAAAATCAATTATTTTACTAATAACCAAGCTTTCCTTCATTGCTTTTGGTAATGCATTACAGAGATCAATAAATGCAGCAATTACTGTTAAAAATGTGGTCCACCTATATATATCACTTTGTTTATTAATTATCGGTGTTAATAAAGACAATATAATCAAAGTTATTGCTAGTGGATAAAGAAACATTAGCACAGGTATTGAAATTTGAATTATATTATTCAATCCAAAGTTAGCAAAAGCGAAAGAAAAGCCAGTAAATATAATAGCATATTTATTGTATGAAACTGATTTGGGGAATATTTCACTAAACATTTGAGAACATGAAGTAATTAAGCCAATTGCTGTCTTCAAACAAGCAACTGTAACAATGGAAGCCAATAAAAGCTTACCCGTAAATCCAAAGTAATGCTCACTAACCATAGACATAATGACTCCGCCGTTATCAGCTCTGCTAACACTTCCTAAGCTGGTTGCACCCATATAAACCAGTGATCCATATATAAGACTCATTCCAATTGCACACACTAAACCTGACTTAAATATTTCTTTTGCTTTAATCTTAGGGTTTTTCACACCTAACTTCTCAATATTAGAAATAATAACAATTGCAAAAGCGAGAGAAGCCAAGGCATCCATAGTGTTGTACCCATCCAATATTCCTGTAAATAATGGTCTATTAATGTATCGGCCTTGTGCTTCATAGGCACTAACTTGTCCCATTGGCTTTATAAAGGTTGCAATCAGTAATATTGATAAAAGCACCACAAAAATAGGTGTAAGATATCTGCCAATCCAGTCCAAAATTCTCCCTGGCCTTAGTGAAAAATATAGGGTAAGGGCAAAAAAAACTAGTGAAAATACTAATAAGCCAAATTGCAGATACTCCTTGGGAATAAAAGGATTCAAACCCACTTCAAAGGCAACAGTAGCAGTTCGCGGAATAGCAAACAAGGGCCCGATTGTTAAATATAACATACATGTAAATAGAATTGAATATATCCTACTAACAGGCCTTGCCATATCATATAGACTTTCACTTTGAGAAAGTGCAGATGAAATAACACCTAACAAGGGGAGCCCTACTCCGGTTATTAAGAATCCTATTGTTGCTTTTAAAGTATTGTCTCCAGCTAGTTGCCCCATATGAACAGGGAATATCAAATTACCTGCTCCAAAAAACAGTCCAAATAATAAGGTACCAATTAATATGTTTGAATTAAATCCTAACCTTTCTTTCATGTCTCTCATATTCAAAACCCTTCTAAATTGTTTTACATCTACTGGATGCTAAAATTCTATCCTGCCAAACCGTTCGAATTTTACTAACATTTTCATAGTGAAATATGCATCATATAAAATTTGAAGCTTGCGAAACCCTACGTCTTCACCCATCGACCAACCCTGTGTCCATCTGCCGTCATCTTTTTGTTGTTTTATCCGATATGTGATTGAATCATCTACTAAATCTTTTACCATGGGATATATTACATTATCCGGTGAATTAATATCATCGCAAGGCAAATGGGTATATTCGTTATCAGATTTAGCGAAATCAAGCTCCATAAAAACAGTAGGATTTTGGCATAGAATCGAAGTCAGTTTGCTAGCTGTATCCTTGTCCTTCAAGCAATAAACAAACCACTCCAAATAATCAAAATCATATGGTGAACCATCATCAAAAATTTCCTTTTTGTAATTCGGTGAATTTTTATCCCAATACTGAAAAATATGTTCTGTCGGATATTTTATAATTTCTTGATACAATTCTTCGGGTACAAGTTCGGAATAAAGTGCAACAAATGCTGCAAAACATGCTTTTTCATTGACTTCATAATTTTTAATCCGTTCATCTTCATTTTCGATTGGTGTTATAACAATTCCTCTATACCTAAGATGGTGACAATGAACGCCGTCATTAACCTCTGGCTCCACAGGCTCACCCCAGTTGCCAATCTCTGGGTGATATCGCTCTAAAATATATTTCATCATGTTTTGAATAACTGGGTGGTGAGCAGGAGGCTTTTCTTCTAGACCAAGTATATATCCGATAGCGATTTCAGTGCATTTTAAGCACGAACCTTGATAATCAAATTCATAACTTAATCCACCAAAACCACCTTCTTCATACTGGTATTTCGCCAATACATCCATAAAGGCATTTGTATCTTTATTTTCAAAGTTATAGCGAAACCACGCACGATTAATATCATCAGAATGAGTGAATATATAATTCCGTGCTTTAATAAAATTGTCCTGTGTTAGTTTCAGCATGATTTATTTTACCTCCTTAAACATAAATAATGTTCAGTTCACTTAGTAAACAACTACAACCTACTTTATTTCTAAAAATATACTATCACAGTGACATACTCCCACCACTTAATCGTCGATTTGAAGTGGGGGCTTCTTGTTCAATGGCACTAACGTACCAAGTATCCGCAAGCTTTCAGTTTTAGGATGAGCCTTGAAGAGAATATGGTAATATAACAAAAACACCGAATGCGAATTATGATCCAATTCCATATATTATTATAGACTGTCCCCCCCCCATTATATAAATCTTCAATTCGTAGTTGCTAACAACTGTGTACAAACATAACTTTAATTAATACTTATAGTATTAATTAAAGTTTTTATCAGCAAGTTGCTTTATTTTATCAAAAAACAATTGCTTGCCCTCTGTGTATTTTTTCCTATCATTGGAATACAATTCGAAAAGTTCTTGTTTTATTAATTCATATTCTTTTGCGTATTTCGGATGTGAACGTATAAAATCCCTAAACTTTATTTGGTCGAAATATTGCCCAAGGGTTTTTTCATCATAGCAATGTATATGCTGTAAAGAGACACCACCCTCACCTCGTAAAATAAAAAGATGATGTTTACCAGTTGCTACTTCACCAAAATACTCATATCCATTTTTCTTCATTGCTTCGATAATAGAGTCTGTTATAGATTTAAATACAATCGCAATATCTAACATTGGTTTAGCCATTATACCTTTTATTGCAGTACTGCCTACATGTTGAATGTCTATAACATTTTTATCATGAATATTTATAAGAGTCCGTTTAACATCCTCAAATTCCTCTGCCCATTTTTCGTCATGTTCTACTAAAATAACCTTATATCTTGGAACACCTATCATAAAGAACCTCCATGCATAAAATATAATTTTAGTTCTAAATTGCCACCAACAGCATACTTTCTTATTTCTAAAAATATAGTACCATATAAATTAAAAATAATAAATAGAATTTACCATATTCTGTGTACACCTATTATCAAAGTGCATACTCTACACTTCACAGAAAAGTGTACACTTCCTTTTATTTATAATTGGTTTGTTTCATTTCCTCTATAAAAGTAATTAATGAAGCGAATGAAATGATATGTGAAACACAACATAAACAATGCAAAAATTCACTGCGGAGAGGTGTAATCAAAACAACGAAGTCCCATGCTACGCATGGATCTTCGTCGTTTTGATGTGTGGATGATGCAAAAGTACAAGGAGATATTAATAATAGACTAAATTTATAGATGAATTTCTTGTTTATCCTCCATATGAAGCCATTTAAAAAATGACGCCTTCAGAACAGTATGAATTATTTCTAAAAGCAGTAAAGACCATTAAGAACTATTTCCCAGATATTATTATCTTGTCCTACCCCCTAGTTCAGAGACCTATGACAAGGCTAATCTCATCCTAGATTAACCTGGCTTATTTACACCTACTTTTCTGAAAAACAAAAAATCTCCAAACCTATGCAATTTCAAGGTTTAGAGACTCTTCTAATTAAAGCGACAACCAGATGTTGCACACAGTTCAAATTTGGAGTCTTCCTAAAAAGATAGAGAATGTATCACTTGCGTGACCCATCCTCTATCTTAAGGCGACAACCAGATTTGAACTGGTGATAAGGGTGTTGCAGACCCGTGCCTTACCGCTTGGCCATGTCGCCGAATATTAATTTTGCTATTACTATCAAGAAAAAGCTCCCCGAGTAGGGCTCGAACCTACAACAACTCGGTTAACAGCCGAGTGCTCTACCATTGAGCT
>JAAYRE010000154.1 GCA_012518935.1 Clostridiales bacterium | reverse complement strand
AGGATATAATTGAAAATTAAAGGTCAATATGGTACAATACTTGAGAACATATGTTTTAAGGATGGTATATGACACTGTATTAAGGAAGGTGGATTATTTGCTGATAAGTCTGCATATTAAGAATTTTGCTATTATTAATGAGGTAGAGGTATTTTTCAAGAATCATTTGAATATTTTAACTGGTGAGACTGGAGCAGGGAAATCCATCATTATTGATTCTATCAATTATGCCCTAGGCGCTAAAGCTTCTAAGGATATAATACGCAGGGGAGCTGATTTTGCCTTAATTGAATTGGTTTTTGAGACAAAGCGTCCAATGGTTCATAAAGCTATGGCTGAGCTTGATATTCCTGTAGAGGATAACTTGATTATAATTTCAAGAAAGATTATGCAAACTAGAAGTATATATAAGTTAAATGGTGAGAATGTTACAGGAAGTACAGTTTCTTCTATAGCAGAATTACTGATAGATATACATGGCCAGCATGAGCATCAATCCCTAATACATAAAGCAAAACATTTGGAAATAGTTGATCGTTTTGCCAAGGATGAGATCGGTCCTCTTAAGCAAGAGTTGGAAGATTGCTATAAATCATATTCTAAGATAAAGAACGAATATGATAGTGCAGGTATGGATGAGGAGAAAAGACTTCGTGAAATGACTTTTCTTGAATTTGAGATTAATGAGATTAAGAGTGCTGCCCTAAAAGTTGGCGAGGATGATGAGCTGGCTACTTTATATAAAAAATACTCTAATGCCCATAATATATCAGAAGGTTTGCAGACAATATATAGTTTGTCTGGCTATGATCATAACCAATCCGGTGATGCTATAGGCAGAGTTGTAAAGATTCTAACAAAGCTAATTGAATATGATGAGAACCTGGGAGATTTATTATCCCAAATCACAGATGTAGAAGAGCTTCTTAATGGCTTTAATCGTGATTTATCACAGTATATATCTGATATGGATAATTATGAAGAGGAATTAGATGAAGTAAGCAAAAGACTTGATGTTATTAATCTTTTGAAGCAAAAATATGGCAGTAAGATAGATGATATCATAAGATATTGTGCAGAGAGTGAGAAAAAACTTGAGAAGTATCGTGACTACGATATTTATATGGAGAATCTTAAAAATTCTCTTATAGAAGAAGAAAAAAGACTAGACAGCCTTTCAGCAAGGTTATCTAATATAAGAAAGAATAAGTCCAAAGAATTAACAGTTAAGATAAAGGAATCCTTAATAGCCTTAAACTTTTTAGATGTTAAGTTTGATATGGTTTTTGAAAGAAGCAATACTTACTCTCCCAATGGTTATGATGATGCAGAATTTATAATTTCTACTAATCCTGGTGAGGATATGAAATCCTTATCAAAGGTTGCATCTGGCGGTGAACTTTCAAGGATTATGTTAGGAATAAAATCAGTTTTAGCTGAGAATGATGAGATTGAAACATTGATTTTTGATGAAATTGATACTGGTATCAGTGGAAGAACAGCACAGAAGGTTTCTGAACAATTATCAGGTATAGCAGGTCATCATCAGATTATATGTATTACTCATCTTGCACAGATTGCAGCTATGGCAGATACACATTTTGTAATAGATAAGCAGACCGATGGATTGACAACAGAGACAATTATTAAAGAGCTAAAAGACCATGAGATTATAGATGAATTAGCTAGGATTCTCGGTGGAGCAGCCATAACAGACAGGGTAATAGATAATGCAAAAGAAATGAAAGAACTTGCAATGTCTTCTAAAAAATACAAATAAGAATAAACAAAAAAACGAATATCAAATTGAAGGATATACAATACTATGTATATCCTTTTTTGTTTTAAAAAAATGACACCAAAATTTTATTTATAAGCTTATTCATGGTGTCTTAGTGGTACAAGCATAAGAATATATTATGCTGTACATAAATTATATAAAGAGGATGGTATGTCAAAAAACATAGCCAAGGAGCGTAAACATGAGAAGAAAAAAAATATATAGAAGGGTATTATTATCCCTTTTTTTAGTTAATATAGTAGCCATAATCTTTTTAGTAATATATAAAATAAATAAAAACATTCCTGATGAAATAAAAATTATAGTAGACAGAGAAGAAAGCTTTGACTTTGATATGCCTTTAAAGGCTAATATCGAAACAGATAATATTGGTGTTATAAGCGTAAATAATGAGAAGCTTCCAACTAACCAAATTGATATAGACCTTAATGAACCTTTTACTTTGCAGTCATCCAAGACTGGTAAGTACAACATCAATGTAAAGCTATTTGGTCTTATTAACTTTAAGAAAATATCTTTGGATGTCGTGGACAAGGTGGAATTAATACCCTGTGGTATTCCAATAGGAATATCAGTTGAAACAGACGGTATTCTTGTCCTTGGAAATGGTAGAATAACTGGCAAAGATGGACTTAACTATGAGCCTGCCCATAACAAACTAAAAACTGGAGACTATATACTATCTATTAATGATAAGACAGTATACCATAAAGAAGAACTAATAAGTGAAATACAAAATTCCCAAGGAAATGATGTTAGGCTTAAGGTTAGACGTAACAAAGAAATCATAACAGTAAAGATTGCTCCTGTAAGCACAGCAGATGGGGATTATAAAATAGGAGCCTGGATTAGAGATGACACTCAGGGTATCGGTACTTT
>JAAYRE010000153.1 GCA_012518935.1 Clostridiales bacterium | reverse complement strand
CCCTTGTTGCATCATCCAGGGTAAGATCAACATATGCAAAATATTCTCATGTAAGGAGTATTTCAGGACTTACCGGAGTAGAAACAGCTGAGAGAATACTTCATCGTAATGGTATTTTTGATGTACAGATTGAGCGTGTAGAGGGCCATCTGACTGACCACTATGATCCTAGAAAAAAGATTCTTCGCCTGTCAGATTCGGTTTATGGCAAGAGCTCGATTGCAGCTATTGGAGTGGCAGCCCATGAGTGCGGACATGCTATACAACACCAGAAGGCTTATGCACCGCTGAAGATAAGAAGTAGCTTGGTACCAATAGTTAATTTTGGCTCGGCTATATCATGGCCTTTAATTCTTGTAGGCTTATTATTCACAGGATCCCAGACGCTTATTGATATTGGAATTATCCTATTTTCAACAGCTGTCTTATTTCAATTGGTAACTCTTCCGGTGGAATTTAATGCCTCCAAAAGAGCTGTTCAAAATCTTGGAGATATAGGCATCCTTTATGGCAATGAGATTAATCAGTCCAAAAAGGTACTTAATGCGGCAGCCCTAACCTATGTAGCGGCAGCGGCGGCAACTATATTACAGTTGTTACGTTTAATCTTATTGTTTGGAGGAAGACGTCGTGACTAATACTGATAGTGGACGAGAAATTGTACTGGATATGCTTCCCCAAGTAATTGAGGGCAATGAATTTAGCCATAGAGTCTTAAACAAAACATTAAGAAAGTATCAGGATAAATCCAAGCAGGAAAGAGCATTCATCTCTAGACTTTTTACAGGAACAGTGAAACAATACATGACTTTAGATTATATCATTGATCAATTTGCTTCCTTGCCTGTAAGAAAGATGAAACCTTTGATTAGAAATCTTCTTAGGATGAGTGTATATCAGCTTATGTATATGGATAATATACCCGCCTCTGCTGTCTGTAATGAAGCTGTAAAGCTTGCCAAGAAGCGAGGTTTTTCAAGACTTTCTGGATTTGTCAATGGCAATCTTAGAAATATTATAAGAAGGAAAAAAGACATACAATTTCCTGATAAAGAGAAAGAATTTGAATTTTATTTGAGTATTAAGTATTCAGTCCCTAGGTGGCTTGTTCATATGCTTATCAATCAATACGATACTAATCAGGTGGAAACCATGTTAGCAGCTTCTTTAAAGGAAAAGGAGATTACCATCCGTTGCAACCGCTTAAAGACTACTCCACTTAAGTTGAAGGAGTTACTGGCAAGTGAAGGAGTAAGGGTGGCAGACCATCCATACCTTGAAGAGGCTTTTGTTATTAGTGATTTTGATTATCTTGAAAAACTAGATACCTTTAACAAGGGCTTGTTTGCCGTTCAGGATGTCAGTTCCATGTTAGTAGGAGAAGTGGCAGGAGCAAACAAAAAAGATTTTGTTGTGGATGTGTGTGCTGCACCAGGAGGTAAGTCACTTCACCTGGCTGAAAAGGCTGGAAAAGTATCATCAAGGGATATTTCGGAATATAAGACAGGGCTTATTAATGAGAATATCCTCCGTATGGGAATTAACAATATTGAAACTAAGGTATGGGATGCCACAGTAGTTGATCCAGACATAATAAATAGTGGTGATGTGGTTATTGCTGATCTTCCCTGTAGTGGATTGGGTGTTTTAGGAAAGAAATATGATATAAAGTATAGATTGACACAAAAACAACAAAAAGAGTTGGTAGAATTACAAAGAAAAATTTTAAGTGTAATTTATAAATATGTAAAACCAGGTGGAGTTTTGATATATAGTACCTGTACAGTTAATAAGAACGAAAATGTTGACAATATGAATTGGTTTTTAGCTAACTATGACTTTGAGCCAGAAAGCTTAGATAATTATTTGCCTTCTCATATTCATTCAGATACTACGAAGAAAGGGTATCTACAACTTTTACAGGGAATTCATCCTACCGATGGATTTTTTATATGTAGAATGAGGAAGAGAGAGAACTAGTATGGACATAAAATCCTTGTATTTAGATGAATTAATAGAAGAAATGAAAAGTATAAATCAACCAGCTTTTAGGGCTAAGCAGATTTATGAATGGATGCATACCAAGCTTGTCTCATCCTATGATGAGATGACAAACATTTCAAAAGATTTGCGAAGTGAACTTAGTAAGACTTATCCCTTAACTGCTCTTCAGGTTGTTGATAAATATGTTTCTAAAAGTGACGGGACTATTAAGTATTTATGTGCCTTAAATGATAAGAGGGTTATAGAAAGTGTCCTTATGAAATATCACCATGGTTATTCGGTATGCATCTCATCCCAGGTAGGCTGTATGATGGGGTGCACTTTCTGTGCATCAACCATAGGAGGAAAGGAAAGGGATCTTACTGCATCTGAAATGCTTGACCAAGTCTATAGAATTCAAGAATTATCAGGAGAAAGGGTCAGCAATGTGGTGGTTATGGGTACGGGAGAACCCTTGGACAATTACGATAATTTGATACGTTTTATACGTATTTTGACAGATGATAAGGGTATCAATATCAGTGCAAGAAATATAACCGTATCCACTTGTGGTATACCAGATAAGATACGTAGTCTAGCTGATGAGGGATTAGCCATAACCCTAGCATTATCTCTACATGCTCCTAATAATGAGATTAGAAAAAAACTGATGCCAGTGGCTAGACAATATGAATTATGGGAAGTAATGGATGCCTTTTCTTATTATTATGATAAAACTGGTAGAAGGCTCACATTTGAATATAGTCTTGCAGAAGGTATAAATGATGAAGAGGACCATGCCAGAGAGCTTAGTAAGCTACTCCGAGGCTATAATTGCCATGTTAATCTTATTCCAATCAATCCCATAGAAGAAAGAAAATATGTTAAATCAAATAGCAAAAAAATACAAAACTTCAAAAATATACTTGAAAAAAACAGAATAAATGTTACTATTAGAAGAGAAATGGGCTCAGATATTAATGCCGCCTGTGGACAGCTTAGAAAAAGCTACTTAAAACTAGGCGACAATTAGAAAATATTTTCTAGCTATTTGGGTTGGACGAGGAGGTGCAGGCTTGAAAGCATTTTCAATCACAGATATTGGGGAAAAGCGAAAGATAAATCAAGACTATGTCTTTTGTGACTTAAACTCCATTGGTAATCTGCCAAATTTATTTATAGTTGCAGATGGAATGGGAGGGCATAATGCTGGTGATTATGCTTCGAAGTTCTGCGTTGAATATTTTACAAAGCAGATAAATGAGAGTAATCAGACATCGCCAATAGTTATGATAGAAGAAGCGATTAAGGATACAAATGATAAGCTGTATGAAAAGTCAAAAGAGCAAAAAGACTTGGAAGGTATGGGAACAACATTTGTAGTAGCTACTATACTTGATAATGTAATGTATGTAGCAAACATAGGTGATAGCCGACTGTATGTTATTAGTAAGGAGATAAAACAGATAACAGAAGACCACAGCCTGGTGCAGGCCATGGTAAAAACAGGAGAGTTGAATAAGGATGAAGCTAAAGAACATCCCAATAAGAACATAATAACTAGAGCACTAGGGGTTAATGAGACGGTAGAACCGGATTTTTTCGAAGTGGAATTAAAAGAGGGAGATATTGTTTTAATGTGTTCTGATGGACTGACTAATATGTTAGAAGACGATGAGATAGAAAGGGTTGTCAGAGAAAATGCTGATGATCTACCGACTGCTACAGAAACACTAGTAAGGCTAGCCAACCAAAATGGCGGGAAAGACAACATAGCAGTCATAATTATCAAAGTATGAAAAAGAGGTGATAGAAGATGTTAAGACCTGGTATGATTATCAGCGATCGATATGAAATTATTGATACCGTCGGTTCAGGGGGTATGGCAGATGTCTATAAGGCAAAAGACCAACGACTGAATCGTTTTGTTGCAATTAAAGTATTAAAGAATGAATATTCTAGTGATAGAAATTTTGTTAATAAGTTTAGAGGAGAAGCCCAATCAGCAGCAGGGTTATCCCATCCCAACATTGTAAATGTATATGATGTAGGTGATGATAAAGGTCTGCATTATATAGTTATGGAGTTGGTGGAAGGTATTACCTTAAAACGGTTTATTGAAAGAAAAGGTAAATTGGAAGTAAAAGAGGCCGTAGGAATAGCCATACAGATTGCACAGGGTATGGAAGCCGCCCATGATAACCATATTATTCATAGAGATATAAAGCCACAGAATATTATTATATCCAGGGATGGTAAGGTAAAGGTTACAGATTTTGGTATAGCAAAGGTTTCAAATTCAAATACTATTACATCAAATGCCATGGGATCTGTCCATTATTTATCACCTGAACAGGCCAGGGGTGGCTATAGTGATGAAAAAAGTGATATTTACTCTCTTGGAGTAACCTTATATGAGATGCTCTCAGGCAAGGTTCCTTTTGCTGGAGATAATAATGTATCTGTTGCTATGCTTCATATTCAAGGAGAAGCTATGACCCTTAGGGAGTTAGATAGTAGCATACCCCTAAGTCTTGATAGCATTGTACAAAAATGTATGCAAAAGAAACCTGAGAGGAGATATCATACTGCCTCTGAATTGATTATTGATTTGAAGAGAGCCCTTGCTAATCCCAATGGAGATTTCGTTCAAATTCCATCATTTGTAGCAAGTGATTCACCAACTATCAAGATAGCAGATGATTTTCCTAAATCCAACAACAGTTCATTAAGACAGACTGATTTACTAGACGATGATGATGATTTGGATTCAGTAGATTCAAAAGCTGATAAGATAATCACTGTTTTTACTATAATCGCTATGGTGATTATTGCCGCAGTTATAATATGGGTAGTAGTACGTTTTATTCTTCCAAAAAGTGATAAGAAACCTGATGATAATACTCCTATAGTGACTGATGTGCCAACTCCAGAGCCTACTGAAGAACCAACCCCTACTCCTGAACCAGATCCTACTATAGAGACCTATGAATTCCCATCTGTAATAGGACATACGGAAGAGGATGCAAGAATTGCTATTTTAGCAAAAGATCCTACAGCTATTGTTAAACCACAGGAGGAGTATTCCACTGAATATGAAGAAGGATATGTTGCAAGAACCTATCCTCTACCTAATACCCATTATCCTGTTGGTTCTCAAGTTATAATATATATCAGTGTTGGAGAAGAACCTGTACAAATTCCTTACTTGTATGGCAATACATGGGAGCAGGCTGAGCAAAAGCTTAGAGTTGATTATAATTTAATACCTGAAAGAATAGATGAGTTTAGCAATGATGTTCCTGCCGGTGTTGTTATTTCTACAGATCCACCAAAGGAGTCAATGGTAAAGGCAGGAGATACTGTAAAAGTATATGTTAGTAAAGGGCCTGAAGTCGTTCAAGTTCCTGTACCCTACTTAGTAGGAAAGACTACTGCAGAAGCCACAAACCTTCTGAATGACGTGGGGTTAATACTTGGTGAAATTAACAGAGAGTCATCTGATAATTTTGCAGAAGGTATTATAACCAGCCAGGATGAAACAGCAGGAGAATTAGTTAATGAGGGTACTAAGATTAATGTTACAGTAAGTACAGGGCCAGAAAGTACTGAAACAGGAGGAAATACTGGTGGTAATACCGGTTCAGATATTGATGCTGTAAATTATACAGGTACCTTGGTGATTTCATCTCCTAATCCCTTCGATTATGTACAGACACCTGATGATACTGCTGAAATCATACTGGAGATGGAACAAGATGGGTATGCCACAGAGATTTATGCTGAGATAATATCAAGGTATGACTTTCCACTTACCGTTCCCGTGGAAAGTGACAGTGGAGCAATCGGTGCTGTTAAGATGTATGTGGACGGAGAAGTATTTAAGCTACATGAAAATGACAATCCTTATGTATGGATTATTGAGTTAGAACCAGTGGAGGATTAGTTTGAAAGGCAAGATAATCAAAGGTATAGCAGGGTTTTATTATGTACATGTACCGAAAGAGAATCTCATATATGAATGTAAAGCTAAGGGAATCTTTCGTAACAAGAATATCAAACCCCTTGTAGGTGACGACGTAGAGATAAATACCGATGATCAGCCAGAGGGAAGTGGCATTATTACCAATGTTCTTCCTAGAAAAACTGAGATCAAAAGACCTGCTGTGGCAAATGTAGATCAAGCTATGGTTATATTTGCCGCAGCTGAACCTGAGCCTAATTTGAACCTTTTGGATCGATTTCTAATTATGATGCAGAGACAGAAGGTGAAGACTGTTGTATGTTTTAATAAGAATGATATAGTAGAACAACAAGATATGAGTCTACTAATAGATACCTATAAGCGTTGTGGCTATGAAGTTGTCAGTATTAGTGTATTACAAAATGATGGCTTGCCCACCATATATGGGATTCTTAATGGTAAAACAACTGTCCTTGCTGGACCCTCCGGAGTTGGTAAGTCCTCTTTAATTAATTTATTAAAACCAGAGGCAAAGATGGAAGTGGGTCAGGTAAGTGAAAAAATTAAGAGAGGTAGACATACTACAAGGCATTCTGAACTTATCTATATTGAGAATGATACCTATGTGATGGATACGCCCGGCTTTTCTTCTTTATATATTAATGAATTAGAAAAGGAAGAACTAAAGGATTATTTTAATGAATTTAAAGAGTACGAGAATAATTGTCGTTTTATCGGATGTATGCATTTGAATGAGCCCGGCTGTGCCGTCAAGGATGCACTAAGTGAGGGGCAAATCAGCAGCATCCGATATGATAATTATAAGACCCTTTATAATGAGTTGAAAGCTATAAAGAGATATTAGAACTGTATCGAAGGATTAAAACAGATATAAATATACATTTTGGAGGATTAGTATGATTAAACTTGCACCATCTATATTAGCAGCTGACTTTTGGGCATTAGGAGAGCAGATTAGAACTATTGAGGAAGCAGGAGTGCCTTATCTGCATATTGATGTAATGGATGGAAGTTATGTGCCTAGTATTAGCTTTGGATCGCCTTTAATTACATCAATCCGTAAGAATTCCAAGCTGGTTTTTGATGTTCACTTGATGGTAGAAGAACCAATCAGAATGATTAAGGAGTTTAAGGAAGCAGGAGCTGATATTATTACTGTACAAGCAGAAGCCTGCACTCATTTGCATAGGACAATTTCTTATATTAAAGAATTAGGTTTAAAGGCTGGAGTATCATTAAACCCTTCAACCAGTCTAAGTGTACTTGATTATATAATGGATGATTTGGATATGGTTTTAATTATGAGTGTAAATCCGGGTTATGGAGGACAAGCTTTTATTCCCTCTACTCTGCAAAAGATTAGAGATTTGAAAGAGAAAGCTCTAAAAGCCGGGGTCTCATTTGATATAGAGGTAGATGGAGGAATCACAAGGGACAATGTTGATGAAGTATTAAAAGCTGGGGCAAATGTTATAGTATCAGGAACAGCTGTTTTTCGCGGTGACATTGTAGATAATGTCAATAAATATAAGCAGGCTTTTGATAGAATCAAAAAGGAAATCGAGGATATCCATGGGAAATAATACTATAATTATAAGCGGTGGATATGTTGACCAAACATTTTTAGATGCACTTTTTTTAGAGGAACAATATTCTATGGTAATTGTAGCTGACCGTGGTTTACTGGTGGCAGATAATCTCAAGCTTCCCATTGATTATATTCTTGGTGATTTTGATTCGGTTTTACCGGAATTATTATCTAAGTATAAGGGGAAAACTACACCTATCAAGATATTTCCAACAAAAAAAGACAAGACGGATACTGAGATAGCACTGGATCTGGCTTTAGAGCAAAGCCCTTCTTATATCCATATCGTTGGTGCTACGGGAAGTAGAATGGATCATACCATGGCTAACATAGAGCTTCTTTTGAAAGCAATGAATCAGAATGTTAATACTGCTATTATAGATACAAATAACAAAATATATCTGAAAAAAGATAATTTTATAATAAAAAAAGAAAAGCAATATGGAGATTATATATCTTTAATACCCTTTTCCCATCAGATTGAAGGACTGACATTAAAGGGCTTTAAATACCCCCTGGACAGTATTACTCTAAAAGCAGGAAGTAGCCTTGGTATCAGTAATGAGATTATTGAGGATGAGGGTATCATAGAATTCAGTAAAGGAATCCTGCTTGTATTTGAAAGTAGGGATTGACATATAAGAAATAAAGGAATCTTGGTAGTTTTTGAAACCAGGAATTGACATAATAGAAAGAAGGAATTTAACAAATGAAATTAGGCATAGTAGGTTTACCCAATGT
>JAAYRE010000152.1 GCA_012518935.1 Clostridiales bacterium | reverse complement strand
CATTTAGTATTATAGTCAAGTGTTTAGTATATGATAAATTTTCTACTCATTCTACTATAAACTCTTGATTTTTATTGACTTTATGGTTATGATGATAGTTAGAAAAACTTTAGTTAAATTTGGATAATTATAAGGGTATAAGCCCAGATAAGGAGATTAAGCGGATGATTAATTTTGAAGAAGAAATTGAAAAATTCCAACCTAGTCCGGAAATCGAACAGGCAGAGGATGTAATCTATAATAATGATCTGACTGATATCTCGGATATATTAAAGGAATTAATCAAAGAAGAAAGAAGTTAGGTGGGGATAATATGATTTGCCCGAATTGTCAAGGCAATATATCTGACAAGAGAATACGCTGCGATCGCTGTGGACAAGACTTAACAATATATAAGAAGATACTTAGGTCTTCTAATCTATACTATAATAATGGTCTTTCAAGGGCTAAGGTACGTGATTTATCCGGTGCTATTACTGCACTCAAGTACAGCCTTGAACTTAATAAGGCAAATACAAGTGCAAGAAACTTACTTGGATTAATATATTTTGAAATGGGTGAAACTGTAGCTGCTCTTAGTGAGTGGGTGATTAGTAGACATTTTCAGCCTGAGGACAATGACGCAGAAAAATATATTAATGCAGTACAGGAGAATCCGACCAAGCTAGAGGCTCTAAATCAAGCTATTAAAAGATATAACAATGCTCTGACATTTGCTAGGCAGGATAGTGATGACCTTGCTATTATACAGCTTAAGCGAGTAATATCACTTAATCCTAATTTTATTAGAGCATATCATTTGATTTCCTTGCTTTATATGAAAAATGGAGAGAAGGAGAAGGCCAAAAGATACCTTACTAGAGTTGCTAGAATTGATGTGTCCAATACGACTACATTAAAATACCTTAAGGAGTTGGACCCACAACAGATTTCTACAAGAGTAGATGGTAGCTATAAAGAACAAGACAATCCTAACGCAAGTATTGTACCTATAACATCTTACAGGGAGGATAAGCCTAATATAATTGCCTATGTTAATTTGATTATTGGCGTGCTAATTGGGTTGGCCCTGGGAGCATTTTTACTGTTTCCATCATTTCAAAAAAAAGATATCGCTGATAGTAATAAGGATTATGTGGATTACAGTGCTGGATTGGTAGCCTTAGAGGAAAAGGAAGCTATTATAGCATCCTTACATGATGATAAGCTGGCTCTAGAGCAAAAGGTTAGCCAATTACAAGCAGAGCTTGATAGTATTGAAATCCCTGAAACAAATCCCAATGTATATGATTCCTTATTTGAAGCAATAAGTATGTATGTTAATGAACTAGTTAAGAAAGAAAATGATAGAAATTTACTGCAGGTGGCTGAGCTAATTAGAACAATAGATACAAGCGGTTATGAATCAGAACGATCCATCCGGTTATTAGATAGTTTAAAAGAAAAAGTTTATCCCATAGCTTCAGATGAATATTATGATAGAGGACATGATCTTTATAGTGACTACAAATACGAGGAGGCACTTGAGGAACTCCATCTAGCATATGAATATGATAAGAATAATGTAAATGCTATATATTTTATAGCTCGGTCATACCATCGCCTTGAGGATTTTGAAAGTGCAGCCCTATATTATGAAATCGTAATTAATGATTTTCCTGATTCAAAAAGATATCAAAATGCCAAGAACTATTATGAACGTATACAATAAGCTAAGAAATTAATAAAAAAACTTAAGAAGAGATTTATTTAAAAAAGACGTTTTTAAAGAAGGGTATTAACCTTTTATTACAAATGTCTTTTTTATTAGCTATAGATGACATAAAATTACAACAAAAACCTAAAAAATACAAGATTGGAGGGACAATATCCGATGCAAGATTACAGGAAGTATGGGAGACCGCATAATAAGTCCGGAAAGGAGGGGACAAGCTACGAGATAAGTCAAAGATGCTTGATTATAAGGCTAGATGGTGAATTGGATCACCATAATGCAATAAAGATAAAGGATAAGGCTGATAAGATGATTGAAAGACATCATATTAAGCATATTATTTTTGATTTTTCTGATGCAAATTTCATGGATAGTGCAGGTATTGGAGTTATTATGGGCAGGTACAAAAAGGTTATATTTATCGGTGGTAAGATTGCCGTTGTAAAAGTTAATTCTGCAGTAGATAGGATTTTTAGGCTTTCAGGCCTTTATAAAATAATTGATAAATATGATACTGTAGAGACTGCATTAAATCATTTGAAATAGATAAATGATAGTAAGAGGAAAGGGGAAAGAAATAAGATGGATAATACAAATAGGATGATTTTGGAGTTTGAAAGCAAGTCAAAGAATGAAAGCTTTGCTCGTACTGTGGTTGCTGCTTTTGCAGCTACCCTTGATCCCACAATTGAGGAGCTGGCGGATATAAAGACAGCAGTTTCTGAGGCTGTCACCAATTGCATCATCCATGGCTATGGGGATTGTTCGGGAATGATAACCATGAGATGTACCATCAATGGAGATGAGCTTACAGTTGAAGTGGAGGATTCTGGAATTGGGATTGAGGATATATCCAAAGCAATGGAACCTTTGTATACGACAAGGCCAGAGTTAGAAAGATCGGGCATGGGCTTTTCTTTCATGGAGGCATTTATGGACCAGTTGGAGGTAGAATCTGTTTTCGGTGAGGGAACAGTTGTAAGAATGAAAAAAACCATTGGCAAACATGCTTTTAAAGGGTATTCGCAAAAGACAGGACAGGATGCAGTATAGGCTAATAATCAGCTATGGAAGGGAGTGAGCTTTAATGTGGATACACTTGAGCTTATAAAAATGTCTCGGGAAGGGGATAAGGAAGCAAGAGATAGGGTAGTTACAGAAAATGTAGGATTAGTATGGAGTATAGTGAGAAGATTTGCAAATAGAGGCCATGAGATGGAAGATTTATTCCAGATAGGAAGCATTGGCTTAATCAAGGCAATAGATAAATTTGATTCTTCCTATGATGTGAAGTTTTCAACCTATGCAGTACCAATGATTACGGGGGAAATAAAGCGTTTTCTAAGAGATGATGGAATGATAAAGGTAAGTAGGTCTATTAAAGAAACAGCTACAAAAATAAGGGTATATAGGGAAAAATATTGCAATGAGAATGGTAAAGAACCTACAATTGAAGAAATAGAAAATGAACTTGATATAACAAAAGACCAAATACTGATGGCATTAGAGACAGGTGCGGAAGTGGAATCCTTATATAAAACAATTTATCAGGGGGATGGTAGCCCTATTTACTTAATAGACAAGCTTGCAGAAGCAAAAGATGAAAATGAAAATATGATAAATAAGCTTGCCCTTAAAGAGATTATAGCTACTCTAGATGAAAGGGAGCAGGAAATTATCAAACTTAGATACTTTAAAGATAGAACACAGACGGATATCGCGAAAGAACTTGGTATATCCCAAGTTCAGGTATCCAGAATGGAAAAAAGGATTTTAAAAGTTTTAAGAGATAGATTAGGAGCTTAAAATGTATGATTTTTACAGTATAGTAAGTTTCTAATAAGACATAATAATACCAATAAAGCAAATAAAAAAGCATCAGTATAAACATACTGATGCTTTTTCATTGACTAATTGTAAATGGTGCCAGGCACCTAAGAAGCCTGCAAAGGAGTGATTATATGTTGATTAAGAAGAAGAAAATATTTTTTATTACAACTTTTATTATTATTATCGCTGCCATTGCGGTGGTTTTATTTGTAGGGTATTTTACCGGAGAAAAGAAAATCGATTATGAAGGTACACTTGTTGAAGAGCAGACAGATTATAGATGCTAAGATGATCCCTATGTCTTTGGAAAGGTGGTTCTAGATGGAAAATCAAAGGGATAAAATATCAGATATTATAAAAGAAAAGAATACAACTATCAGAAATGAATATTATAACCAGTATGTTAAGCAGGTTA
This sequence comes from Clostridiales bacterium, assembly GCA_012518935.1. Lineage (GTDB taxonomy): Bacteria > Bacillota > Clostridia > Lachnospirales > Lachnospiraceae > Mobilitalea. The sequence continues at coordinate 9,918 of JAAYRE010000152.1, read as the reverse complement.
CTCCAACATTTAGTACAATAAAAAACTGTGTAAAAGCATATATTATAGGTGGATTAATCTGTACCTTAGGTCAGGGTCTTACTGATTTCTTTTTTAACAAATTTGGTGACATGGAGCTGGCTAAGGCATATACCACTACATGTCTTGTGTTTTTATCTATCTTATTTACAGGACTGGGACTGTATCAAAAATTGGCCAAATTCGGCGGAGCGGGAACATTAGTGCCTATTACTGGATTTGCTAATTCAATGGCAGCACCGGCAATTGAATATAAAAAGGAAGGTCAGGTATTTGGCATTGGATGTAAGATTTTTACCATAGCAGGTCCTGTTATTTTGTACGGAATATTTTCTTCATGGGTGTTGGGATTAATATATTATATTCTCAAACAATTTAATGTGGTTTGACTGATTTATATTGGCATAGAATGGGAGTTGTTAGAATGGTCGACATAACTAAGAATATTGCAGATGGGTCTAGGATGGCTGGAAAGCAAAGTATTATTTTTAGAAACCCTCCTTATATAATTGCTGGTTCCTCTATGGCAGGAAAAAAAGAAGGAGAAGGACCCCTGGGTAAGGGCTTTGACCAAGTGTTTGAAGATCACATGGTGGGTAAGAAGACTTGGGAGGAAGCTGAAAGTGAATTAATGAAATTGGCAGCTCAAAAAGTACTTGAAAAAGCAGGATTAAAAAATTCGGATATTAGATATCTGATAGGAGGAGATTTGCTAGGTCAATTAATTGCCACATCCTTTGGTGTAGCTGAACTTAATATACCTATATTTGGGGTATATGGTGCTTGTTCAACCATGGGTGAATCCATGTTACTTGGTGCTATTTTGGTTGAAGGAGGTTATGCTAACAGGGTAATTGCAATTACTTCAAGCCATTTTGCTGGAGCTGAAAAGCAGTTTAGATTTCCACTGGATTATGGTAACCAAAGGCCATTCTCAGCCTCTTGGACTGTTACCGGTTCAGGTGCTGTTATCATAGCAAATCATAAAGCTAATAACAAAAAAGATAATGAACCTGATATTGTAATAACTGGTGTTACCGGCGGAAAAATAGTAGATTACGGAATAAAAGATTCTATGAATATGGGAGCGGCCATGGCTCCTGCAGCTTTTGAGACTATAAAGCAGAATTTTGAGGATTTTAATATTAAACCAAGCTATTATGATCAGATTATTACCGGAGATTTAGGTTATGTGGGTAAAAATATTCTAATAGAGCTTTTGAAAGAGAAAGATTATGATATAACTGACCGTTATATAGATTGCGGAATTGAGATATATAGTAAGGACACCCAAGATACCCATGCTGGAGGCAGCGGATGTGCTTGCTCTGCTATTACTTTCACATCCCATGTTTTAAAAAACTTAAGAGAAGGAGTATGGAAACGAGTATTATTTGTACCAACTGGTGCTTTGCTGTCCCAGGTTAGTTTTAATGAAGGCAATACGGTTCCCGGCATCGCTCATGCAGTCATGGTAGAGGCAAGGTAAGAAGAAAGGAGTGGGAAATAGGTGGATTATATCAAGGCTTTTTTGGTAGGTGGAGCTATTTGTGCCCTTACACAAATTCTATTAGATAAGACAAAACTTATGCCTGGACGAGTTATGGTTATTCTAGTTTGTACAGGTGCTGTATTAGGTGCAATTGGTTTGTATGAACCCTTTGCTAAATGGGCCGGAGCAGGAGCCAATGTACCACTTACTGGCTTTGGCAACACATTATTTCAAGGAATTAAAAAGGCAGTTAATCAGGAGGGACTTATAGGCATATTCAAAGGTGGATTTACAGCATCGGCAGTAGGAGTATCAGCTGCACTTATATTCTCCTATATAGCGTCATGGATCTTCAATCCCAAGATGAAATCATAATATATCTATATAAATTAAAATGAGACCTATGCGCATATTCTTGAGAACCGTTATGCATAAGTCTCATTTTTAATTGACATAAGAGTGACTGGCAAAGTGTGTCACTGGACTTTTATTGAAGTGACCAGAAAATATTATTAAAGTCGTCGTCATAATAGTAGTCGTCTAGGTCTTCATCATAGTAATTAAAGGGAATGTACGGTGGCTCGTCCTCATAATAAGCCATATGCACATCACATTTTTCTTTGGGCAGTACATAAGGGGTATCATCAGTAACATCAACTTCTGTCTTGTTTAGATAGACACCATCCACTTGCTTGTTTAGAGGACAAAATTCTGTAGCAAGTTTCTTAGAATCCTTACATATGGCTGCCCTAACATGAACATCGCATTTTTCAGTGGGTTCAGATCCCTTGGCGAAGTACTCTACTCTAGTGGCATCTCCACCTTCATAGTGGTCGCATAAACCTTCTATGGCCAGCTTGCCAGACTTGGTACATATTTTTGCAGTAACAATGGTATTAGGCATGGTAAAGGTCTTCTTCTCAAGTCCCTTCTCTATATGAATCCTCTCCATAATAGTTCGCCATATTATTCTATTAAAGGTACGCTCGGTTAGTGTTCTATTATTATCAAATCCTGCCCAAATTGTAGCTGTATAATAAGGTGTATAGCCTGAAAACCACAAATCGTTGTAATCAGAGGTGGACCCTGTTTTACCAGCAACAGGCATAGATATTTCTTGAAGTTTTAATGCTTTACCTGTACCTATATTAACTACATCTTCCATGGCATTAGTAAGTAACCAAGCAGTAGATTCTTTTATTACCTGTTCCTTTTTAGGTTGTTTTTCAAGTAAGACATTACCATTGTTATCAAGTATTTTCGTATATAGGATAGGTTCCGTGTATACTCCCTTATTGGCTATAGTTGCGTAAGCAGCAGTAAGTTCTAGATTGGTTACACCATCTGTTAGACCACCCAGTGCCATAGGATAGTTGATATCAGATACCACTCTACCATCAGCTTCCGTTCTTGACTCTACTAATGTAGTGAAGCCAAGCTTCTTTAGATAATCATAAGCAACACTTGGAGTTACATCAACTAAGGCTTTAACTGTTACAATATTCATGGAATCATAGATACCCTTACGAAGGGTACTTAATCCTTGATATTTATTTGTTTTTCTCCAGTTACTTATCTCGACATCTGTGTCAGGATAATTATACGGGGCATCATCATAAACAGTGGCTAGGGTTAAGCCTGCTGAATCCAATGCTGGTAGATAAGTTGATACAATCTTAAATGTAGAACCAGGTTGTCTTTTTGTACTGGTAGCTCGATTTAAGGTACGATTACCTGTCTTCTCACCACGTCCACCGACAATAGCAAGCACATGACCTGTATGCTGATCCATAACCACAAATGAGAGCTGGGGCTGTATGGTAAAGGTAGCCCTTTCCCCTAAGATTTTGTCTCCTTCATCGAGTACGGATGCTTTAAATTCATCTATCTTTTTCTGCATATCTTCTTTATCTTTAAATAAGAGAGAGAATTTACTATCCTTATCATCTACATACAAGTTATCGGGATCACTATAATCCTTAAAGTATTCTAAAAGGTCATTACTATGGTAATGGATAGTGGTTTTCTCTTCATCATTTTTCTGTATAGATAGAGCATAAGTCAGTTCCCAGAAGGATATGCCTATATCTGGGAAGAAGGATTCATCTGCAAATACTTCATCACAGATTCTTTGAATGGTAGGATCTTGAGTGGTTATGATTTTTAAACCACCACTGTATATTAAGTTTGATGCCTGGGCTTGGGTATATTTCAGTTCGGATTGTAAATCCTCCATAACTTGCTCTATAACTTCATCTGTAAAGTAACTATAATATGAAGTTGATGAATACTCTTCATTAACAGATTTAATTCTAGAATATACATCATCAGCCATGGCAATGTCATATTCTTCCTGAGTGCATTTTCCTAGCTCTAGCATTTTCCTTAGGACATCATTCTTCCTGATTTCGTTTTTATCAGGATTGGTTATTGGGTTGTGGTAGACAGGAAGCTGAACTATAGCCGCCATGACAGCTGCTTCAGATAAGGTAAGTTCCCAGACATTTTTATTAAAATATCTCTTTGATGCAGTCTGTACACCATAAGTACCGGAGCCTAGATTTATTGTGTTAAGGTAATACTCAAGAATTTGCTCCTTGTCCAATTCGTTTTCTAATTGAATAGCAAGGTATTGTTCTTGAATTTTTCGCTCCAACTTATCTATAAATTCTAATTCCATGCCACCACCAAATACTTGGTTTTTTAGAAGTTGCTGAGTGATAGTACTGGCTCCTTCATCAAACTCTCCCCCTTTAATACCGGAAAAGAAGGCACGAAATATTCCTCTTATATCGATGCCATCATGATCATAGAATCTTTCATCTTCAATACTAACAAATGCATCTCTAACAACCATAGGTATCTGGCTTATTTCTACATATTCACGATTTGCCTCGGCACCGATTAAATGTTCAACAACATTACTTTCACGATCATATATCTTTGTTGTATATCCTTTTGGGACTACATCGATCTGAGATATGTTGGGAGCACTATCTATCAAGCCTTTAACATAACCTAGGCCAGCATATGCACCTATTATTACTACAGCAACAACCATTACAATAAGAACCCGAAATATTATAATTCGTACTTTAGATGTAAGGCGTCTTGTAGTTGACTTTATATAATTTTGTTTTTGGTCTATTCCTTTTTTACTGAAATCCATAATAATCTCCATTCCGTTAATTTGTACATCAGAAATGTATGAACTATAACGATAAGTAGAGTATAACAAATTATAATCATGAAATAAAGTATTTTTTAGTCTATAGTAAAATATTGCCAATTAGTGGAGGGGTAATACATAAGTTAGCCAGCTTCTGCTTTATATTGTATAACTATTTATAGAATTATTGACACAATTACACATTATTCATTAAAATTCCCTGTTATTGGGCAGTAAAGATGTGAAGATGTGTCGAAATATCACGAATGCAATAAAATGATGCGTTATTTTATGCTTTATTAAATAAGATTTTCATAGTATAATTTATTTTGTCAGTTGTTTCCAAGAATTTCAAAAAATATGGGGGTAATAAAATGGAAAAGGTAAGGAGTCTGTATAGTAACGAAGTGACTTTAGAAGACAACAGGATTATGAAACTGGAATATAACATGACTGAAAATATCGTGCCTGATAGTAATGAGTCTTATTATGGAATCCAAATTATTAAGATTATAGATAATAATTTGGAAAGAGAGGAAATTAGGGGCATTTCCTACTCCAAAGATAAGGTGGAAGCAATAACTAGAATTTTGTATCAAAATGTAGTCACTCCAATATCCATGGTAGAAATCGTTGATGACTTAATAACACTGGAGGATATGTAAAGACCTACTAATATTATTATTAGTAGGTATATAAGAATGCTTTACATATTTGTATTAACAAATCACTAAAAAAGGTGTATTTTGCGATTGATTATTGCAAAGTATACCTTTTTGATTTCGGTGGCTGATAAAGTGCCATTAGATAAATCTGCCAATTTGGTGTGAAAGCTATGGACTTGATCTAGGGAGACTATTAAGTCCAGTGTAACAGTATCCGTGTAATCCGTGGATATAAGATAATAATTTTCTTGGCCTATGAGATACTGAATTTTACCGATTAGATTATAATCAGTTACTAGTCGCATAAGGATTCCCGGTTCATTCTTAATAAGAAGACAATTATCAAGACCTGCTACTGTGGCAGACTGATATGCTTTTACCAGTCCCCCTGTACCAAGAAGTGTGCCACCAAAGTATCTTGTAACCACTACCACTAAGTTAGTTAGTTCCTTAGCAACTAGGACATCAAGCATAGGCTTGCCAGCAGTTTGGCTTGGCTCACCATCATCAGAAAAACGCATAATAGGATTTTTGTTACCAATTAAATAGGCATAACAATTATGGGTGGCATCCCAATATTTCTTTCTTAAACTTTCAATAAATTCTAGGGCTTCCTCTTCAGTTTGAGCGGGACTAACAGTTGCAATAAATTTGGATTTTTTCATAACAAATTCTCCTACACCGCCTTGGTGTACGGTCTTATATGCATCCATTATCTCTTCCATGATTGTCCCTCCTAAATGATGTTATACTTAATACATTATAGCAATAGCTTATTTCATACGCAAGGTAAAACTGAATTACCATGATATGTGGTAAAACATATGTTTGTATACATATGGTTATTATGATATACTTAGATGTAGTGCTTAATATATAAGAAGGCAATATTGAATTTAAAATTATGTTATAATAAATAAACAATAATATTATTTTAGAGTTCACGGAGGAAATGGTTTGGATTTATTTGATTACATGAGAAATAATAAATTAGAAAAAGAATCTCCCTTAGCTTCAAGGCTTAGACCCCGTACATTGGAAGAGGTGGTGGGACAAGAGCATATTATCGGTAAGGATAAGCTACTTTACCGAGCTATTAAAGCGGACAAATTAAGCTCAATCATATTCTATGGCCCTCCAGGAACAGGAAAGACAACATTAGCTAAGGTTATTGCAGGTACCACCAGTTCAATATTCAAACAGATAAATGCCACATCATCGGGTAAAAAAGATATGGAGCTAGTGGTTGCAGAAGCCAAGGATAGCTTAGGAATGTATGGGAAAAGGACAATTCTTTTTATAGATGAAATTCATAGATTTAATAAAAGTCAGCAGGATTATCTACTGCCATTTGTGGAGGATGGCACCATAGTATTAATCGGTGCAACAACTGAAAACCCATATTTTGAGGTTAATTCAGCTCTAATATCCAGGTCCATTGTATTTGAGTTAAAGCCTTTGGATAAAGAGGATATCAAGATCTTGCTCTTACGGGCAGTTACAGATGAAGAACGGGGGCTTGGAGCATACAAGGTTAAACTCCATGATGATGCCTTGGAATTTCTTGCGGATGTAGCTAACGGAGATGCCAGATCGGCACTTAATGCCATTGAACTAGGAGTCCTTACTACAGAACGCTCAGAGCATGACGGACTTATCCATATCACCATAGAGGTGGCATCAGAGTGTATACAGAAACGAGCATTAAAATATGATAAAAACGGGGATAACCATTATGATACCATATCTGCTTTTATAAAAAGTATGAGGGGGTCTGATCCGGATGCGGCTGTATATTACCTTGCACGGATGCTTTATGCAGGTGAACAAGTAACATTTATAGCAAGAAGAATTATGATATGTGCTGCTGAGGATGTGGGAAATGCTGACCCCAATGCTTTAGTAGTGGCAGTAAGTGCGTCTCAGGCAGTGGAGCGAATCGGTATGCCAGAAGCTCAAATAATTCTAGCACAGGCAGCAGCCTATGTGGCATCTGCACCAAAAAGCAATTCAGCAGTTAAGGCAATTGAGGCAGCCATGAAGGTGGTAGGAACTGAAAAGACAGCGGCTATTCCGACTTATCTACAGGATGCCCACTATAAGGGAGCAGAAAAATTAGGACATGGTATCGGCTATAAATATGCCCATGATTATAAGAATCATTATGTGAAACAGCAATACCTGCCCGATGAGATTAAAGATTACAAATTCTATATTCCATCGGATAACGGATATGAAAAGACAATTCAAGAATACTTCAGGAAAATAAAAGAAGAAGCGTAAGCTTCTCTTTTTTTATAGACATATATTTATTTATTAATAATGTCATCCGTATCTTCAATCGGAGTATTTGGCATATCCTTCTTATGAACATATCTATACACTGCTACAAGGCAATATATTATTATAGGAATAATAACTACCAAGAAGGTACTTAACAAAAATAAATTGGGGTATTTATCAGATGCAAATATTCCAAGTAATAAAGTTACAATATATAGAGACAATATAACAATAATGCCAATAATAGCAGCTATTCTTTTTCCATTTTTCATGATAGAAGTCCTTTCAAAAGTATTCATCTTATCTTTAGTATTATATCATTAGAAATCCATATATTCAATCATCTGTTTTACATAACAAAACACTAATTGTATTATAGAGAATAATGATATAATATGTAATTATTGAAGAGTTGATTAAATATAGTAGTCTAGCCATAGTAGAAAGCTATGAAACATGGACTTCTTATGATTATCCAAAGGATCACAATGTTATTATGAATGATTTTGCTGACTCTTATGAATGGCAGTAATGCAAAGTCCATCAGACTCACTCAGTATATACAACAACAGGTGTTCCTTCTTCAAGGTTTTCAAAAATTGTTTTTGCTAAATATAAGGGTGCATTAACACATCCGTGAGAACCGTTTCTTTTATAAATTTCTCCACCAAAGCGGTATCTCCATGGGGCATCATGAATACCTATGTCACCGAAAAAGGGCATCCAGTATGTTATCTTCGCTTCATAACCCGGACCAGTTAAGGTTGTATCCTTTTGCTTATAATTGACCATGTAGACTCCTAGTACAGTAGCATTACCTCTGTTAGGATTCCCTGTTACAACAGATCCCCCAGCAATCAACTTTCCATCCTTGTAAAACCATAGATATTGCTTTGAAATATTAATTTCTATATAGGTATTACCTATTTCATTACCCTCTCTGGAAAAAGCCTTTTGTAAATAGATAGGCTCTTTTGTGGTTACATCACCTTGCTTAATATTGCTTAATAATGCATCAGTTTCAGAATCTTGGTTAATTTTCCAGCCATATAGTCCGTCTTTTAATTCAATTTTCTTACCTGTAGACGTTTGAAATTCTCTTATTACTCCAACGGTGTCGTATTTTTTACTTAACTTATTAATATATTTAGAAACTTCTTCTTTACTTATTATAACCTCTAAATCCTCATCAACATGTAGCCATTGATGAATTATAGTTCCATCTAATTGCTCTCTTGCACTTCCAAATAGATAGGTTATGTTTGTAGATACATACCTATTTAATTTGTTTTTTGTTATCAAGGTTTTTTCTGAGCTTTTTGTATACTTTGGAACTTCGTAACATTGCATTTTATTTAAGTCTAGTACTGGCCTTCCCTCAGATATATATTTATTGATTACTTTAACAAACTGTGTTTTATTAATTTTATTTCCATTTATCTCTCTTAAGATTTCGTATGAATTACCTGTATATTTATAATCTACATTATGAGGTTCTATAATATTTTCGTTTAGGCATTTTAAGCTATTAATTTTACTATCTAGTAAAGAACGATTATAATCATATAGGTCTTTTATATAATACTTCTTACTTTTAAATAATGATCCTATCCACAAAAATGGATTTTGCATTTTATTAATCTGTAATATTGTATTGCTTTTATTATACCGCATTTCAATATCCTGACCTGTTATTACTTCCCTTTCTCCGTTCCTCTCTAATAGCTGTAGCTTATAATCCTTAAGAAACTTACCTATTATGTTTGATACATTCTTATGAGCTTTCAATGATACATTAATTCCATTTATTTCGGTCCGGAAATAAAAATGGTTAATAAAATACAATGAGATAAGTAAATATATACCAGCGGATGAAATTACAAATATTATGAAGTTTCTTTTTATTTTTCTTTTACTTAGCATCATGATTTTAATTTGCTTCATATCGAACCAACCCACTAAGAATAAATGTTAACTATATCATCTTATGTTTGTATTTCTATTTTTAAAACTTTCTATAATTAATAACACTATTTTGATAATTTATAATCTGTCTTTGATAATATCTATATTTTAGAGAATAAGAGATAGATAACGCATATGCATAAACAGGACATTAAAGCAAACAGCCCATCACAAAAGTGACAGGCTATCTACTAAAAAGGGGAGGATAAGTATTTAACTTTTCTTTAGCGATCATAATTGGAGGGGGAGTCCAATTATGAAAGAGCATACGCATTTATCCCATACAGAATGTTCCATATTAGGATATTAATATTATGATACATGTT
>JAAYRE010000011.1 GCA_012518935.1 Clostridiales bacterium | reverse complement strand
TTTATGATGCTTTATTTGTTATGCACTTTTATTATAATAAATAGGCTTAAGTAATTTTCTCTTTTACTATTGACTTTTCATAGTTGGTCTCCTTTCAAAATTAAATAAAATAATACTTAAAAAATCAGATTGTAATGGTTCAATTACCTACTAATTGGATTTACATTCCACATTTGGCATAATGTTCATAATGTGTAAAGTTATATTTTGTGTATATACTACTATTTATGGTGCTTATTATTCCTTTTTGTATATTTTTAATGATTTTTATATTATATAACTTCCTTATTTACAATTTCCATACCATCATTCGTTAAAATACTTATCTAGCTTTCGTTTGGTCTCCTTTATATATTCCTCAATGTCAGCTCCATTCTCAACAACATCAAAAAATCCGTCAACATAAACATCCCGATCTACATAAAAGGTAATTTCACCGTTTTCATAAAGATCATATAGTGATTTCCTTAAGGTACCTTCCTTAGGAATCGGTTGCTTAAAATACAGTGGGGTCTCTTCCTGTTCCATCGTATACGATATCCAGTCTGCCAGATAGGATAGTGTTTCCTCATGATTGTCAGTGTGGGCATTTACTGCCAGGAAGGTACAAGCACCTATATTCTTATTAGATGCATTAATTTTAGGCATACTATATATTCTCAATGGCAAATCATCTAAGGACTGCTCTAATAAGTTTCTATAGTATGATGAATTTCTATTATAATCATAGATAATATCTTCATACCACTCCCTAGACATATTAGTATAATTTAAGGTTGGCATATGAGAATCATACTTCTGAAATAATCTCATAGTATTTCCAAATACATTATTGTCTATGTCCATTGAGTTGTTAAAGCACTGTGCAAAAAATGTCAGGTATATAACATACGAATTGCAGCTTGTTCTCTCATAAAGCTCCTTGGTCATATTCTCTTGTATCTTATAAAATTCCTCATAGGTCATATTATTCTTTAATTCTATGTTTTCCTTCGTTAAATTATCTTCATTTACCAATAACCCTGGCATATCCACACCAATGGGTAGCATCCATATGTTGCCATCCTCATCAGTTGCTGCTTCTTTTACATAGGGGAAACAAGATTCAAGATATTCATTGATACCTTTTACTTCATTTAATGGATAAAAGGCTCCGTTCTTTTTAATATTATAAGATGAATAGCTCGATGTATTCATAATGCATAAATCATAGTCCTTATCCTGTGCTAATATTTTTAAAGCAAACTTATCTTCTTCTAATTTTGTACGCTTCATAGAATAGCCGCAACCAAATGGTTCATCTGGCTGAAAACCAGCCAAGATATACTCTATAGCACGATTATCTTTTTGGAATGTATTTAATGTAAATCTTACCAGATCTCTTGAATTTGTCATGCAATAAACTTGCCCTTTAACATGGTATATCCCAGGATGAAAATTAGTGGCATCAGGGTATAATTCAGCTTCTTCATTCATAGATGTTATTTCTGATATTACTAAGCCTCTTGGGTATGTATCATTAGTATATATAATCTTGTTACCAAAATCACTTGTTGCAAAGAATTTAAATTTACTTGTTTCTAGGCGGGCAATAACTTTAATGCTATCATTAGTTGGGTCATATTTTAGCATATTGTAACCCTCATTATTAAGATAATTGTAAATCAGCAGAGTTCCATCCTCATTAAGAGCCATACCAATTGGATTGCTTACCCCAAGGCCGTATACATTTTCATCTATAAAAGAATAATATACTAAACTTTGTCCAGTGAATGTATTTGAACCTTTTGTTTCATTATTAGGGGCACTTGCTATATTTTCTAATAAGTAAATACGGTCATTATGATAAATAAGCTGTTTAACACTATACAAATAATTAAAATCATACAGTCGTTCCAATGAATCTGTTTCAATATCGTATGAGTATAAGACTTCACAGGGACCATCTGAATTATAGCCTGATGTTGTAAAATATACTTTGGACCCATATACAGTCATACTACCTATAAAATCAATTGTATTATCAAATTCATGGGAAAATACTTCATGTCCCTCCAAATCATACTTATGTAAGGTAACTCCATTGGGTTGTTCATGAAGAGAATAATCAAAAATATCATTAATAAGCTCTGAAGTATACAATGATCCTTCCTGATCCACTGTATAAGCAGTTATGTTCTTAGCATTATAATGTACAAAATCACTTTCCACATCTAATAATATAAGTTCTTCATTATTCTTATTACAGCCACATAAAAGCAAGACAAAAGAGAACAAAAGAAATTTTAGTTGACCTTTATTCAATTTTATTACTCCTCTCCCATAGGTAGGGTACGATAAATAAAATAATCAATACCATAATTACATAATATACAACATCATAAACCGGATCTTTGCACAGTAAAAGCTAGCTGTCCTCGGTTTTTATATTTACACCTAAATCTCCATATCCATCCTCATCTTTACCTACTACAGCTAAAGTATCATCCTTTAAGCCATTTTTCATAGCAATAACATTTTGACTATCATTGACACCTTCCTTTATCACTCTACTCACATTTGAATATTCTTCTAGTTCTGAGCTATCATCTGTAAGATTACTTGAGCCTTTATCTGAATTTGAACAAGCTACTAACAATAGCTATTTTCTTTATGCAAATAGCGTGATTGTTTAAACTTATTTAATTATGATTATTAATTGCATAAATGGTGAGTGTGATAATACCTTACGTAACTATAAGTATCTATATAGGTTTTGCAATTACCACAATATACATTCATTGTTATCCTTTCTCCATATACATAGCAAGTTTCATATATTAGGTCACCATATATTTCACCTATAAAAATATCATGGGAATGACTCTGCCATCCGTATGTAGAACTTGGGAGTTGGTAGAAATCACCATGTGGTGGGCATTGCACTGCTGCACTAGCAGTAACAATACCACTATATAAACATAACGCTAATACAGTCATAACGATTGCAATAAATTTTTTCTTCATATTAATCTTGTATGATGTATTTAGTAACAAATACATCAAT
>JAAYRE010000151.1 GCA_012518935.1 Clostridiales bacterium | reverse complement strand
TCTAAATTCCTTAGGTAGAAATGGTAAAGGTTCCATACTCCATTTCTTCAAAGCAGGATCATAAGCTTCTGGGTAACTCATGGTAACTAGATGACCAACACACCATGTTACAATACTGTTACCGGATTCAATATAGCCGTCCTGCCTCTTTGTGCCTATTTTAAGTGCTTTGGCAAATTCAAGTGCCACACTAGGTTTTTCTGTTATGTATAAATCAACCGACATTACTTCCCAACTTTCCTATTATTCAACTATCAAAAGTCATATGACAATTAATCATTTGTTCTAAGCACTACTAGTATAACTTATAATTTGGTCTAGGACAAATAATAATTCCATTAGCTAAGGTAGAATATTATAATTAAATTTGTTGAATATTAACAATCAATCGTTTACAATATATAATATCAAAACCTTAAAGCAAGCGGTGTAGAGGTTATAAAGGAGGAATTTAATTGTCTGCAAAAAAGACCTATTATGAAAATCTATCCGACACCTTAATTGAAAGGTTTAATAAACGGGGTATTGAAGGATATTATTGCGAGGATAAAGAGGATGCTCTAATAATGGCAAAACGCTTTCTTACACCCGGTTGTTCCATTTCATGGGGCGGTTCTGAAACTCTAAATGAAATCGGCCTGTTTGATGATTTAAAGGCTTCAGACTACATATTATATGACCGTCATGCTGCAAAGACTCCAGAAGAAAGCACACATATGTATAGTAAGATTGTGACCTGTGATTATTATTTTATGAGTTCTAATGCCATAACACTAGATGGACAACTGGTTAATATCGATGGAAAAGGGAATCGAGTTGCCTGCCTAATAGCTGGACCAAAAAATGTTATAATAATAGTAGGAATGAACAAAATAGTTACAGATGTAGAGACAGGTATTGAACGAGTTAGAAATATGGCCTCACCTCCAAATAATATAAGGCTGGGAAATAAAACTCCCTGTGCAGGTCTTGGCAGGTGCACCAACTGTCTGGTTGATGACTGCATCTGTTGCCAAATTGTTATAACCCGTAAATCAAAAATACCCGGTAGAATAAAAGTAATCCTTGTGGGAGAAGAGCTTGGATATTAACTGTCATATTTGTAATAATCTATAATATTATATAAAACAATATTAATTTTCTTAAGAAAGGATGAAAACGCATGTCAAAAATAGATTGCTGTAAACCAAAAGAAGCAGGTGCATCCTCTGTTATTATTTCTATTGATGTGACCAAGATTGTAAAATATGCATGTTGTACTGCCATTGTCATCGTAGGAATTATCTTTGGTACAAAGTCTTATCAAAAGATGCTAGAAAAAGGGCTTATAAAGTTCGACTAAAATAAGAATCTATCTATGAGAGGATGAGCATATCTAATAGGGGCATATATGTATTATGGGAATACATATATGCCCCTATAAATTAATACAAGGGATATTTATCTGTAAGTGATTTCACCATCTTCTTAGCTTTATCTAGATTGCCGGTGGCATCCTTAATAAGTAGGTGGATTGCTTCTGCAACTATATCCATATCCTCGGTATTGAATCCTCGGCTAGTTACCGCTGCACTACCTAGACGTATACCACTAGTTATTGATGGTTTTGTCGGATCATTAGGTACTGTATTCTTATTACATGTAATGTTGGCTTTTTCAAGAAGCTTCTCAGCATCCTTCCCAGTCACACCCATATTCTGAAGGTCTACCAACATAAGATGATTGTCAGTACCCCCTGATACTAGATTAAAGCCCCTCTTAAGCAGACCCTTTGCCAGAGCCTGAGCATTCTCAATAATTCTTCTAGCATAATCTTTAAACTCCGGTTGCAAGGCCTCCTTAAAGCAAACTGCCTTAGCAGCTATAACATGCATCAGCGGACCACCTTGAATTCCAGGGAAAACTGCCTTGTTCAGCTTATACTTTTTAGCAAACTCAGCACTTGACAAAATCATACCACCCCTAGGTCCTCTTAAGGTCTTATGGGTTGTGGTTGTAGTTACATGGGCATAAGGAATTGGACTCTCATGATATCCTGCTGCTACAAGACCTGCTATATGAGCCATATCCACCATAAGGAATGCACCTACTTCATCAGCGATTTCCCTGAATTTCTTAAAATCAATCTTTCTTGCATAGGCACTGGCACCGGCTATAATCATCTTTGGTTTGCATTCCAGTGCAATACTTCGAACTTCATCATAATCTATATATCCCCTGTCATCTACTCCATAAGTAACAATATTATAGTAGCTTCCGCTTATATTAACTGGGCTTCCATGGGTGAGATGTCCCCCATGATTAAGATCCATACCAAGAACAGTATCTCCTGGCTTAACAAGGGCAAAATATACTGCCATATTGGCCTGTGCACCAGAATGAGGTTGAACATTAGCATAGCTACAGCCAAAAAGTTCTTTAGCCCTA
>JAAYRE010000150.1 GCA_012518935.1 Clostridiales bacterium | reverse complement strand
GAATAAGGATCCTGGAATATAATCTGCATCTTTGTTCTTAATTCTCTTAACTCAGTTTTATTTAGACCAAATATTTCTTTACCACGGAATAAAACTTCACCGTCAGTCTTATCAATTAACCTTAAAATAGTTCTTCCTACAGTTGATTTCCCACAACCTGATTCTCCTACAAGACCCATGGTTGTGCCAGGTTTTATCTTAAAGCTAATATCATCAACAGCTTTTACTTCACCCTTTTGTCTAGAGAGTGCACCGGATTTAATTGGAAAATATTTTTTTAGATTTTTAACTTCAAGTAAAGCATCATCATTTGAATCTTTATTTATTATGGTTTTATCTTCCATTACCTACCGCTCCTTTCTTATCATTAAATAGATAGCAGGAAACAGCATGAGTGGCTGAAAGATAAATCTCATGAGGGTATGCCCCTGCACATTCCTCCACACTCTTCTCACAGCGGTCTCTAAAATAGCAATAGTTAGGCATATCAATTGGATTTGGTACCTTGCCTGGAATACTATATAAGCGGTCTACCTTTTTTCCTACCACTGGCTTACTATTCATTAAGCCTATTGTATATGGATGACTAGGGTTATCAAATATCTCCTTGGCTGTACCTCTTTCAACAATTCTACCTGCATACATGACAACAACATAGTCTGCCATTTCAGCTATTACACCCAGGTCATGGGTTATTAACATAATACTACTGTTTATTTTATCCTTTAGATTTCTAAGTAATTCAAGAATCTGTGCTTGTATGGTAACATCAAGAGCAGTAGTGGGTTCATCAGCTATAATGAGCCTTGGATTACATGCAAGTCCCATAGCTATCATTATACGCTGTCTCATACCACCGGAAAGCTCATGGGGATACATTTTATATACCCCTTTACTATTGGCAATCCCAACTAGCTCTAGCATTTCAATTGAGCGATTCTTAACATCTTCCTTAGACATCTTTTTGTTATGAAGAGCAATAACCTCATCTAACTGAACACCTATTCTAAAAACAGGATTTAAGCTAGTCATGGGTTCTTGGAATATCATGGAAACAGTGTTTCCTCTTAGCTTTTGCATCTCTGATGAAGGAGTCTTAGCAATATCATATACTTCTTTTCCTGTGTTTAAACGGATAGAACCCTTAACAATCTGACCTTGTGGTCTTTGTACCAGCTGCATCAAGGATAGACTGGTAACAGACTTGCCACAGCCTGACTCTCCTACTACACCAACTGTTGTTCCTTGGGGTATATTAAATGATACACCGTCTACAGCTTTTACCGTTCCTATATCAGTAAAAAAGTAGGTATGAAGATCATCAAACTCCACAACATTATTTGGATCTTTCATCTCAGTGATATATTCTTCTCTAGGTACATTCTTTCTATTTCTCTGTTTTTCTATCTCATTTGTAATCTTTCTGTTTTCATTTGAAATTTTTCTTGATTCTTTAGCAGAAATATAATTGGCATCTTTAGCCTTCTTTTTCTTTATTAAAGCCACTTTAATTTCACCTACCTCTTCATCTTAGGGTCAAAAGCATCACGTAGTCCATCACCAACAAAGTTAAAACCTAACACGGTGAATAAGATCAACAAACCTGCTGGTATCCAAACAAACCAATACATTTTCATAATATAAGTATCATTTATAGCATTTATGATATTTCCCCATGAAGCATAAGGATACTTAACACCTAATCCTAGAAAACTCAAGGTTGCCTCAGTAAGAATAATTCCACCAAGATTCATAGTCCCTATAACAGTCAGCTGCGGAATAACATTTGGTACTAAGTGTCTAAATATTCTTCTACTTACACTAATACCTAATGCTTCAGTTGCAGTCATAAAATCTTGTTCACGAAGGGAAAGAATCTGACCACGAACCATTCTTGCTATTCCAGGCCATCCTAGTATTGCTAATATAATCATAAGAATAAATATTCGAATCTTTGGATCTATACTTAAAAATTCCATTACAGAACCAAGTATTATATATAAAGGCATGGAAGGAATACAATATACAATATCAACAATACGCATAATAAGATTGTCAACCCATCCACCAAAGTAACCTGCTAATCCACCTAATATAACACCTATAATTGTTTCGATAATAACAACCACAAAGCCGATTACTAGAGAAACTCTACCTCCGTACATCAAACGGGTAATAATATCCATCCCGTTGCCATCGGTACCTAGAGGATGTTTTTTTGAAGGTGCAGCATAGGTATTAATTAACTCTGTTTCAGTTAAGGTTCTTATAGTAAACTGATTATTTTTACGATTTATTTTATATTCTACTTCTACACCATTGTTATCTGGCATTGTAAAACTAGTATCTCCGTTTTCAATGGCATGAACGATAGCTTCTTTAAAATCTATTGATAAAAATGCATTGTTAACAGCATTAATACTTATATTAGAAGCAAGAGCATATTCAATCTTTTCATCTCCATCAATCATATAAAATACTGCTGAATTATCCTCAATGTCCAAGTCCATATTATAGGTAATACCGTTTACTTCAAAAGTTTGTGTTTGATCATTCATAGCCTTCTCAGCTGCAAAGCGGAAATCATAACTTAAGTCTATATCCGGAGTATAAGCACTAAACATCATCTTAGATGCCATACTTATTTCTTTTGCAAGGGCTATTGAAGAATTTTTACCATTGTTAATAATATAATAAGTAGTTCCGTCTAAATCAAAGGATTTTTCATTAGTATCTAGAGCTTTAGCATAAGCTGTTTCCATCTCCTTAGATATAGTTTCTCCTTCAACAGGAGTAAAGCGATTGATACCTTTTAGACTTATAACAGAGGCAACATCTTGATATTGAACTATACGGTAAAAATCATTACCTTCTTTTATTAAAGAATATACCACATCTTGAGATACAAAACGATCCTCACCTTTATTAATAGCCAGTATGGATTCTGCCTTTGCCATAGCTGGAAAACTTTCCTCTGGGGCATTAATATATTGAAATTCGTTATTTATTGCTGCTCCAGCAAAATCCTTTTCAATGGAATCATATATTTTAAATACTTGTGCTTCCCCATATGGAGATATAACCCCACCTACAAATGAGAATATAAACATTACTACGATAATTAGCAAACCAATCACAGCTAGACGATTTCTTAAGAACCTCTTTGCAACCAGCATCCCTGGTGAAAGTATCCTGACCCTTTGCTCGTCATCCAATGCCATGGAGGTGCTAATGTGCTCATTATTTTCATTTTTAGTCATCTCGTCCACCTCCTTAGTTTACTCTGACCCTAGGGTCAACTACTGCATATAAAATATCAGCTATAAAGTTACCTAACAAGATTAGCATTGCCATAAAGATTAAGTAAAACATTGAAAAAGGAATATCTCCTGTTGTCATAGCTTGATATGATGTATAGCCAATACCTTCTATTTGAAAGAGAGTCTCAGTAATCATGGCACCTGAAAACAGGGCAGGCAATGAGCCTCCAATAATAGTCACAATAGGAATAAGTGTGTTTCTAAATGCATGGTAATTGATTACTCGTTTTTCAGAAAGGCCCTTTGCCCTTGCAGTTCTAATGTAATCTGAATTTAATACCTCAAGCATGTTAGTTCTAGTATAACGCATCAAAGAACCAATATTTACGATAACTAAGGTGATTATGGGTAAGACCAAATGTGAAGCTCTATCTAGAAACTTACCAAATGTACTAAGCTGTTCATAGTGACGCCCAATCATACCAAATAACTCAAACCATTCAAGTTTTATTGCAAATACATACTTTAGTACTGATGCAAAGAAAAATGATGGTAAGGATATTCCAATTAGTGCAAATACACTGATTGCATAATCTGATTTACTGTATTGCTTTCTTGCTGCTGCAATTCCCAGGGGAATTGCTATGGCTATTTCTAATATAAATGATATTGCTCCTAATACGAAGGAATCCCATATAACCTCCATAAACTTCTCGGTAACAGGGATGTTAAACTCCCAAGAGTCCCCAAAATTACCCTTCAACGCCTGTCCTAACCATTGAAGAAATCCGGCGATTATTCCTTTATCTAAACCATATGATTTATTTAACTGTGCCAGCCATTCATTGTAAGACTTCCCTCCAGGAAGTGAAGCCTTCTCCCTTGCCATATTCTCTACAAAGGATGATGGCATACAACGCATAATCGTATAAATTATTACTGCTACGAAAAATAATATGACAACACTAATTGCCAGTCTTTTTATTACAAATTTACGCATGGTTGCATCTCCCGATTTTAATAATAGTAACCTACATGTATTCATTTATGTTACTCAACATTACATGTTGTTATACAATGTCATATTTAACATAAATTAGTACTGCCATAAATTAATGATAAGAATGCCATGAAAATCATGGCACTCTTATCAATTTTAGATTAATAAATTACTGAAAATTTACTAGTAACAATTATTTTAACTTAATATTTTCGATTTCACTAAACCATCCGTAGAAGGTTGTGATATCAGGTGTAACTGTATCCATGTCTACTCGTTCTGCACTAAATATAATGCAATTTTGTCTCTGGTAGTTAGGAATCTCAACTGCCCAATCCAATACCACGTCTAAGGCCTGTTTATATGCAGCCTTTCTATATGTTTGGTCATCGCTCTTTCTTGCATCCATGATTAATTTGTCAAGATTTTGATCTGCGATATGGTAGTGGTTACTATCTGTTCCACCTGCACCAACTATATTAGTACTATGATATACCTGATACATATCGGGATCTATTGTTGCCTGCCATGCTGCACACCAAAGTTCCTGTGTACCTGCATTTAGACTATTCCAAAGTACATTCTGGTCTGAAAGGTCATTAATATTTAAGTTAAATCCAATTGACTTAAGTGCAGCAGAAGCATCTGTTAAAAGTGCAAATGCAGGATGGTTTCCAGTACCATCAGCTGGAATCATTACTTCATATTCCATCTTGCCACCTTCTGGTGCTGCTGTTACTTTACCATTTTCTACTGTGTAGCCTGCTGCTTCAAAGAATCCAAGTGAAGCCTGTAATGCTGCTGCATATTTATCATCTGAACTCATGTCTGCTGTATATATAGGATTACCATCCACGTCTTCTGAGAATGCTACCTTATAATCAGAGTCTGATTTTTGAGGAGCAGCCCAAGAAGTATTGGAAATAGGATAGTTAATTACGCTTGCTGCATCACCATAATAGGTATCAACTGCAACATCACGATATACTGCAAGTACTGTAGCAATTGCTTTTCTCAAGTTCTTAGAAGCATCAGAACCTGAATCGCCACCAATATTAACTGTATCAGCATTCATTCCAATATAACCATAGCCTAGGTTATCAACTGTGCTTGTCACAATCTTGTCACCACTAATCTCGCCATTACTGTTAATCTTAGAAATCTGCTCATATACAGTCTTACTTCCTGTAGGATTAGTAATATCAATAGTTCCCTGCTCAACGCCAGTTACCTTATCAGCATCTGTAGTTTCTTTAAGTTGAACATATTTTAGCTTTGGTTCACCCTTGTAATAATTATCATTAGCTTCTAAGAATACAACTTTATTCTCATATTTAACAAATTTATAAGGGCCAGCACCCATAGGTTTTGTTGTCTTTTCTTTTACGATTGACAAGTCACCTCTAGGGAAACCGAATTTATTATTCTCATAATCATACTGAGCTTCATCACCATAGTAATGCATAGGTGTTACAATTATGCCACCTATTTGATAAATTGCAGTAGCATCATAGCCCTTTGTTACTATCTGAACTTCAGTATCACTTATTTTCTTAATTCCTTCAATATTTGGAACTTCTTCACCTTCACCAGCAGCTTTTTTCTCTTCAGTGATTACTTCTCTTGCCAGTGCTAATACATCATTATTATAATATGATTCATCAGCAGCATAACCATTTCCTAATGCCTTATAATCTGAACCATATTGTGCAATAATATCTTCAACAACCTGTTTAGAATCTGCAACTGTTGTTGAATCATATGCTTCATCTAAGTTATAGAATAGTGCAAACAAATCCTTCTGCTCAGGATGAGCTTCAGTATAGGAAGCCCAGGCATCATTACCATATAAGCCTCCAACCCAGTCGTATTCTGATTCTAATACAGGTCTTATGATTTTATCAGCAATTGCTTTATTTAGGGCATCACTTGGATTCTCTACTAAAGCATTTACCTCTTCATCTGTTATTGTCTCAGCTACGGTACTATTAGCACGATAGTTTAGCATACCAATAATAGGCTGTGAATACAATGTTGATGAACCATCATAAGAGGTGTCAGATATTACATAGTAGGTGAAGATGATATCATCTGCATCTAAAATCTCACCATCACTGAACTTAACATCATCTCTGATCTTAATGTCATAGTAGGTCTTGTTAGCTGCTTCATCAAAATTAACAGCTATGTCTGCAATACCATTATAGGTATAGTCAACACCATTGTATGGAATTGTTTCACCTTCAATAGCATTATATACTATACCACCAGTTCTGTCAGTTGTCATTAATGTCACACCTGTCATCTCTGCGACATCCATATCATAATCTGTGTCTGCAAAAAATGGACTAAATTTCTCACTGAATTGGCTATAACCAACTACCAGTGGAGTATTGTCCTTATCTTTATTTCCACATGCGGATAAGGTCATTAATGCCATTACCATCACGAGTAATAAAGATAATATTTTTCTAATCTTACTCATCTCTCTTTTCCTCCTCTTTAAAAAGTTATATATTTAAATTATAAATATATCAAAATAAAACTAAATTATGGTAGCATGCTCTCTAAAAAATAAAACAGGGGAAAGATATCCTTAATCACTATAATGCGGATCCTCCACCTGATAGACTACCCTCTTTTGCAATTTTATAAATAAAACATTTATCAAGAATACAAGTATCATACATCCTAAAAATGCTAATTCCTCTTGAAGCAAATCTTTATCAACTCCAAAAAGAATAAAAAAAACATCTCCCAATATAGCAACTACACTAAGTAACATCTGCCATATTGTTGCACGACGAATCCTAATCTTTGTTTTGTCATATAAGGCTTGTGTTAATTTTTCATTGGAATTAATAAAACCTATGGTTCCCATCAGACTGTATGCAATAGGAAGAAATAATGATACATAAGGTAGGGCTACATATACAATGCTACTTCCAAGATTATTAATAAAACCTGCTCCAATTGCAGTTGCACTACTGCAAAGCACTAAAGTCAAATAGTAAAACTTCATTCTTTTCAAATTAGTTTTACTTAAGCAACACGTATAGTATTTTCCTATATATTCAGTAACTCGCTTTACTTTTCCATTTGGTAAGGTCTTTGAAACCAGCTTATAATCTTTATAGTATTTTTTCATTGTACCTGATTTGATTTGCATATTTATACTAATAAATTGCATTTTTTTGAATTTTCGTATCACTTGAATCTATTATTAAAATATCACAGATGATTCTATAAGTCAAGTATAATGCACTTTACTTCGTCAAAACTTTCTACCATTACTATCATAAATTTACAATTGGAGATTCCTTATGCCATAAGCACATTTACATCTCCTAAAACATATAATGACACATAAGGAGGAAAATGATATGTCTTCATATAAGAGCATAGGAATATTTAATGGTGACAAACGCCAAGTATATATGGCTTTATCCCTGCTAGACAAAGGTTATTTGGTATACACATTTAACCTGCAGGAACCCCTGATACACCAAAATCATATTGCAGTTAATAGTATAGATGAATTAATAACTTATTGTAAAGTTCTTATCGGTCCAATCCCTCTAACATTGAATGATATAAGCCTACCCCAAGATATATTATACGAACAAAGGGGAACGACTTTTTGTAATATGTTAACCAAGGAACATGCTCTCTTTGCAGGGAATATACCCACAAATGTCCTAGATATGCTCAAGAAGAAGGAAATCTTTTTCTATGATTTATTAAAAAATGAAACAATTGCTGTCTTAAATGCTATCGCAACAGCAGAAGGTACTATAATGGAAGCAATTAGAAATAGTGATGGGAATTTACATGGTAGCTCTTGCCTTATTCTTGGTTATGGTCGTTGTGGTAAGGTTCTTGCATCTAAACTAAAAGGATTAGATGCAAAGGTTACAGTAGCTGCCCGCAACGAACATTCCTTAGCTTATGCAAAGGCTTCAGGATTTTCTACCCTTTTTCTTAATGAAATTATATCATATTTAGAAGACTATGAATATATTTTTAACACAATTCCTTCTCTTATATTAGATAAGGAGTGCTTAAGATATGTTTCTCCTGACGTTAATATTATAGATATTGCTTCTGCTCCAGGCGGAGTTGATTTTGAGTACGCAAAAGACCATGACATAAATGCGAAATTATGCCTTGGTCTTCCCGGTAAAGTTGCCCCAAAAAGCTCTGCTGACATTTTATTAAATGAGATAGGAGCTTTGTTAAAAGAAAGAAGTGGTTAAATGAATATAAATGGAAAAAATATAGGTATAGCTCTCACTGGTTCATACTGTACCTTTGATAAAGTATTTCCTCAAATTGAAGAGCTTGTTAAGAAAAAAGCCAATGTATATACTATTTTTTCTGAGCAAACTCAGATTACCAATACTAGATTTGGAAGTGCTGCAGATTTTCTAAAAAAAGCAAAGGACATTACTGGCAATAAACCAATTACAGAAATAGTAGATGCTGAAAAGCTTGGGCCAGGCAATATCCTTGATATTATAGCCATAGCCCCTTGTACAGGTAACACATTAGCAAAGTTAGCTAATTCCATTACAGATTCTACTGTCCTTATGGCATCAAAAGGACTCCTTCGCAATAACAAACCCTTGGCATTGGCTATCTCAACTAATGATGCCTTAAGCAACAACCTTAAGAACCTTGGTCTATTAATTAATGTTAAAAATATATATTTTGTACCTTTTAGCCAAGATAATTATAAAGAAAAACCCAATTCCATGGTTGCCAATTTTGATCTGCTAATTCCCACTATTGAACATGCCTTTGATGGGAAACAAATTCAGCCCCTGGTACTGGCCCCATCATAATTGACAAAATGTAAATGGTGCCAGGTACTGTTGACAATATGTCAACAGTACCTGGCACCACATTATGCCTATGCTTCTGAATTGGCTTTTTCCAATTCTACAATGGCAGCCTTTTTCATTGGAATCCTACAGTTTTTATTGTTTCCAAATTCCACAATAACTATTTCATCCATAACATCAATTACTACTCCGTAAAATCCACTGGTTGTTACAACACTATCTCCCTTTTCTAAAGTAGATAGCATGGCATCCATTTGTTTTTGCTGCTTTTTCTGAGGACGTATTAATAGAAAATAAAATACAAGTCCTAATACAGCAATCTGCACTATTAGTAATATCAATTGACTGGATCCACCACCAGTTTCTGCAGTTTCAGCAGTCTCTGCTGCCAATAGAATTAAATCATTCATTACATTTCCCTCCTAGGTTTGTCTCTATTTGTTTTCTTCAGATGGTTCCACCATGGGATATCCGAGTTAAGAGCAATATTTTATTAGTCTTCTTTATGTCTGAAATTGTCAAGCATCTGGTTTTTGTATTCCTTGTATCTTTTGTTGCGTATGGCTTCCCTGATTTCATCCATCATATGGTTATAAAAATATAAATTATGGAGTACAAGAAAACGCATTCCAAGCATCTCTTTGGCTTTAAGTAAATGTCTTATATACGCTCTACTATATTTCTGACAAGCAGGACATTCACATCCTTCTTCAATGGGTCTATCATCTAGTTCATACTTGGCATTCAGAAGATTCATTTTACCATGCCTTGTATAAGCATGTCCATGTCTACCATTACGAGATGGGTAGACACAGTCAAAGAAATCCACTCCTCTGTCTACGGCTTCCAAAATATTTGCTGGGGTTCCTACACCCATAAGATAAACTGGTTTGTTATGGGGAAGATGTGGTACTGTTTCTTCTAATATATGATACATCTCTTCGTGGCTTTCACCAACGGCCAAGCCTCCAATTGCATAACCATCCATGTCTAAATCAGATATTGTTTTCGCATGTTCTATACGGATATCGGCATAAGTACCGCCTTGATTAATGGCAAATAACATTTGCCTTTTGTTAATAGTATCCTCAAGGTCATTTAATCTAGTAAGCTCATTTTTACACCTTAGAAGCCATCTTGTAGTTCGGTCAACTGAGTTTTGTATATATGCCCTATCGGTAGGATGGGGAGGACATTCATCAAAGGCCATGGCAATGGTAGATCCAAGATTTGATTGTATCTGCATACTTTCCTCAGGCCCCATAAATATCTTACGTCCGTTAATATGGGAATTAAAATATACTCCTTCCTCCCTAATCTTTCTTAACTTAGCAAGGGAGAATACCTGAAAGCCTCCGGAGTCTGTTAATATAGGCTTATCCCATACCATGAACTTATGGAGTCCCCCTAATTTCTTAATTACCTCATCTCCAGGTCTTAGATGAAGATGGTAAGTGTTTGAAAGCTGTACTTGGGTACCAATACTGTTTAGGTCACAAGTAGATACAGCACCTTTTATAGCGGCCACTGTTCCAACATTCATAAATACAGGGGTTTGAATTGTTCCATGTACGGTTTCAAATTCACCGCTCTTCGCACACCCATCTTGCTCAATTAATCTATACATATTCTCCTACTTTCTAATACCTTCCTTGTTGTTTTTCTTTACGTTAATATTGGTATACATTTATAACATTTCAAGTATACATTGAAAGCACTTTATTTTCAACAGAAAAATTTCTCTCACTTTTATATAATTCAACCCTTTAATAGATGTAGCATTATTTTCGAAATTTATTGCATTATTTTGGCACAATTGATAAAATAAACGTAGATTGTAAAATTAATTGTATTATATATTCGGGGGTCTATATAATGTCAATAAAAAAGTCTCTGCGTACAATATTGATTATATCTTCTATAATTCCAGTGGTTATAGTATCTGTAGTTTCCCATGGCTTATTGACTAACCGTTTTTTTCAAATCCAAAAAGAAAATTTGACTAAATCTGCAGAGCTTGCCCGTTCAGGATTGGAAGCTATGATAGAGACTCAAAAATCTGAAATTAATACAATTGCTAATCAGGATGAATTAATAAACCTTTTAATAGAAGAAAATAAATCAGATCAATTTTTAGTCGATAATGTCAATCAACTATTCCAAAGTCGTTTAAATACAAATCCTTACTTTAGATTGTTTTCTCTATATAATGAAGATGGAATTATAATAGCCAGCTCAGATATCAATCAAATAGGAAGGAATGATGGGGGGAATTTGACCCTATCCTATCTACGAGCCATTAGAAAACCTGCTGTAGGTGTCAATGGCCTTATCTCTAATCAATTAAACATAAGCACATCAAATACCATTGAAATTGGTTATCCTATACTAAGTGATCTACATAGTAATACTCCCATTGGATACATAATGGGTTTACTCCATTTGTCTTATTTTGATAACTTTCTTGATGAGATAACCTTTGGAGAAACCGGTTCTCTACTTTTACTAGACCGATATGGGGACATTCTATATCACCCAAATGATAGTCATATAGGCGAAAATATAAATTCTCCTAGGCTTTCTAATATTGTAAGTGATTTTAATAATGGTAAGATTCAGTCTAGTGGAACATTTGACTACTATTCTGATGGCTCCAATAAAATTTATGGATATTGTATAATTCCTGAACTTGATTGGGTCTTATTGGCTAGGCAGGATACTTCTGAGATTTGGTCCATGACCAGCCTAATACTAACCTTACTCATCTTAATCTGTGCAGTCCTCTTAGTTGTTATCATTATATTTGCACATTCACTTTCCAAAAAATTTACAGAGCCTATTATAGCAATCCGTGATGCCATGAGAACTGCTTCTGATGGGGACCTTTCAGTTCAATCAAATATTAAGTGCAAAAATGAGTTGGGAGAACTATCTAAAAACTTCAATAAAATGATTCACATAATAAAAACAAATTATGAGGATCTTAGCTCCATGCATGAGGAACTCCTTGCTAACGAGGAACAGCTCAGGAATAATTATGACCACATTGAATATCTTGCCTATCATGATACCTTAACTAGCCTTCCAAACAAGCTTGCTTTTCTTGATTATGTCGATACCTCCTTATCATCTCCCAGAGCTAGTATGTCTCATGCCATTTATTTTATAGATTTGGATGATTTTAAGACTGTTAATGATACCCTAGGACATGAATATGGGGATTCTCTTCTAGTAAAAACAGCGAGTATTCTATCTTCCCTATGTGAAAACAACATGCTTGCCAGGGCTGGCGGTGATGAATTTCTTATATTTAGAGAGAATATTTCATCAAATAATGAAGTTACAGAATTTGCTGAGTCAATAATAAAAAGTTTTAATGAGCCTATTGAATTAAACAATGAATCTGTATATATATCCTTAAGTATCGGCATTGCTATATATCCTGATAATGGACTTTCCTCCCATGCTTTAATTAAGAATGCAGATATTGCCATGTATAAATCAAAAGATACAGGCAAAAACAAATATACCCTATTTAACTCTAAGATGGAGGATGCCCTCAATAGAAATACATGTATTATTGAGATTCTTCGTACTGCTATAGAAAGTAATAATATATATCTTCAGTATCAGCCACAATATGAACTTGATACAAATAATATCGTAGGCTTTGAAGCACTTATGAGAATTCACAATGAAAAACTGGGCTTTTTAGTTCCTGAAGAATTTATTCCAGTCGCAGAAGAAAGCGGTGCCATAATAGAACTAAGTGCTTGGCTTATTAGAGAAGCCTGCAAATTTAATAAAAACTTAATTGACCATGGAATTACACCGAGACATGTGTCCGTAAATATATCGTCTGTTCAGATTAATCGGCCAGATTTTATTGAGTTTATATCAGAGATTTTAGAAGATACTGGACTTCCTCCTGAATATCTTGATTTGGAAATTACAGAAAGCACCCTGGTATCCTCGATTATGGATGCTTCAGAGCTGTTATATAAACTTAGAGAGCTTGGTGTAAGGATATCACTAGATGATTTTGGTACCGGCTATTCCTCATTAAATTATTTGACAAACATGCCTATTGATACATTGAAAATTGATAAGTCGTTTGTTGATAACATATGTACAAGTAAAAAAGATGCTCATATTGCCGAATCTATTATCAGGCTGGCTCATAGCCTTAATATAAAGGTTGTGGCAGAAGGAGTAGAAACAGAGGGTCAATTGGAATTGCTAAAAGACCAAAATTGTGATATCGTTCAAGGATTTATCCTATCACCGCCCCTACATCCAGAGGAATTAGAGGATTTGATTCGTAAACAGTAAATAAGGAAGCTATTCTATCTAATACTAGGGATAAAGTAGATGTACCCCTTATGTATGCCAAATCGAACATAATCATCGATTATGGACAAACAAATCGGGGTACATTTCTTTTATACTTTTATTTTGCTGCTCCTGAGCAACCAAGAACATTGACAATCTTATGCTTAACTAGATCTTTAATATATTCTCTAGCAGGTTTTAGATAGGCTCTTGGATCAAAGTCAGCCACATTATTTATCATGTGTTCTCTTACACCAGCGGTAAAGGCAAGTCTTAAGTCAGAGTCAATGTTAATCTTACATACTGCCATTGAAGCAGCCTTTCTTAACATTTCCTCAGGAATACCAATAGCATCGTCTAATTTACCACCGCTTTTGTTGATAATATCAACATATTCCTTAGATACAGATGAAGCACCATGTAGAACTATTGGGAAGTTAGGAAGTCTTCTTTCTATTTCTTCCAAAATGTCAAAGCGAAGTTCAGGCTTCTGACCTGGTTTGAATTTGAAAGCTCCATGGCTTGTTCCTATTGCTATTGCAAGGGAGTCAACTCCAGTACGGCTAACAAATTCTTCAACTTCTTCAGGTTTGGTATATGTTGCATCCTCTGCACTTACATTAACATCATCTTCGATACCAGCTAATTTACCAAGTTCACCTTCTACTACTACGCCACGTTCGTGAGCATAGTCAACTACCTTTTTGGTTAAGGCAATATTATCCTCAAAACTATGCTTTGAGCCGTCTATCATTACTGAGGTAAATCCTCCATCAATACATGCCTTACAGATTTCAAAATCATCACCATGATCTAGGTGAAGTGCAATTGGAAGATCAGTTTCTAATAAAGCTGCTTCTACTAATTTAACAAGATAATTATGTTTTGCATATTTTCTTGCTCCAGCTGAAACCTGAAGAATGAGTGGTGCATTTTCCTCCTTTGCAGCCTCTGTTATACCTTGGATTATTTCCATGTTATTAACATTGAAAGCTCCTATTGCGTAGCCACCTGCATACGCTTTTTCAAACATTTCTTTAGTTGTAACTAATGCCATATAATCATTCCTTTCCATTTCGTAAAATATTTAACAATAAATACTTCATCTATTATACCATAAATTATTATTATGCAAAGTTTTTTTTACCAATAGATAAATTTTTAATAAAATAGATTATACAAGTACTCCTTGCTTATTCTCTAATA
Organism: Clostridiales bacterium; assembly: GCA_012518935.1. Classification (GTDB taxonomy): domain Bacteria; phylum Bacillota; class Clostridia; order Lachnospirales; family Lachnospiraceae; genus Mobilitalea. The sequence goes on along the minus strand of JAAYRE010000150.1, from coordinate 7,445 downwards.
CCGATATAGAATATATTCAGAACTTAAGGACAATTTTAGTTGTTATTAAATGGTAAATACAAACTATTATTTCGAATATATTATAGGAGGAAACATGAAAGCAAAGCGAGTAGCAGATTCATTGACAGAACAGGTTCATATAGTCATGCCATCTCATATAAGCGGTACCGACCGTCTTTTTGGAGGGCAACTCCTAGCTTGGATTGATGAAATATCCGCAGTTACTGCAAGGCGCCACTGCGAGCACAATGTCACAACAGCTGCCATAGATAACCTGCAGTTTAAGGCTGGGGTGTTTATAAATAATATTGTTGTCTTAATCGGACGGATTACTTATGTGGGAAAAACCTCTATGGAAGTAAGAGTAGATACTTATGTTGAAGATCATCTTACTGGTATTAGAAAGGCTGTTAACAGAGCTTACCTTGTAATGGTAGCACTTGATGAAAATGAAAAGCCCGTAGAGGTTCCTCGCTTAATACTTGAGAAGGAAGCGGATCATGGAGAATGGGAAGCAGGAAGGAGACGCAAACAACTTCGTAGTGAAAGACGTAAGGAAGGCTATTAATTTTTATAAAATATTAAAAAGGGCATCGTCTTATATCCTAATAAAAGATGATGTCCTTTTACCTTATAAAATATAATATATACCCTTCACTAGCTATAGGAATCCAACTGCTCTTTTCTATGCTCCTGTCTCTCCTTAGCATTTTTAAAGGTTTCACTATCCATCCTATCAGCATTATGATTAAGATATCCTTCAGCATATAAAAAACGTTTTTCAGTGTTTTTCATGTGAGCTTCTTTGCTGGTATCATCACCGTTTGCAATAATATTTTTTAGATTATTAATTTCTTCTTTTCGTTCTTTTTGTATCTCCTTGGCATGTTGAATATTTTCAGGTGATGATGAGATATCAGAATGCTCTTCAAGATGACGTTGTGTTCTGGTACTCTTTTCCACCAAATTCATAAGATGGTCTATTCTACGTTCATTTTTATTTTTATCCCTTCTGCCATTGTCCATAATATGCCGCCTCTCCATTATATTTGAGAATAATATTCTCTCTTTTATTTTTTCCTTATGGAGATTTGATATTCTTTATTAAGCATGGTAAATATTTTTAATGAACTTAAAAAATATGGACTTATTTTTTATAAATCTGATTAATGATTTTAAAAATATAGTTTATTAACTTTTTACCCCATTAATGTATCTAATATAATAAAACATATATTGCTGTACAATTCCAGCATATCCTTGATACCTTCCGGGATCAAACTTATTATCATATATATCAGACAAGACCCGCTTCATCCAGATATCAATTGGAAAAGCTTCTATATGATGTAATCCAAAAAGGGAGATACAGTTTGCCACCTTATCTCCTATGCCACGGATTTTTTTTAGTGTTTCCACGGCCTCTTCATGGCTACAAGTCTTTAGATAGTCAAAATCTATCTCTCCATTAAGAACCCTTCTAGCCGCCCCTATAATATATTCATCTCTATAGCCTAATTTTAATGCCCTTAAGTCATCTTGCTTAGCATTTGCTAGTTTTTCAGCAGTTGGAAATGTATAATATGTTTTGCCGGTTTTATCATCTATTAGCTTCTTTCCATAACCTTGACAAATTCTTTCAATACAAGCCTTAATTGAAGGAATATTCTTATTCTGAGAAATGATAAAGCTTATAAGCATCTCAAAAGGTTCCTGCCTTAAAATTCTGATTCCGCTACCATATATGGCGGCCTCCCTTAGAAATTCATCTGAGCCCTCTTTTAAACTATCTACTATACTTCCATAATCATAATCAAGGTCAAAATATTCCTTCCATATGCTGATATAGTCATTGTCAGAGCAATTAATCTCTATCAAATCCTCTTCCACCTGTTCTAACTCTATATAGCTGTCAAATGCTACTAAACCATATGAGTTTTCTGCAATAGGATTCATGCGAAAGCATTGGCCTGACTCGGCTATTTGCCTTAAATTTAAGTTGTTATTATGTATTCTCATATGCACCTCTTTTGTCCACTGCTTTATGAATTTGATACTTTCATCACTAAAGAAATGACCATTCATAAATTGATAAAATCAAATGTCTTTAGTCATAATATATGTTAACATTACTTACTATTTATTCATATTAACTTCTTATATTATAAAATTAATTACTCCTTTTCACAAGGACAACCATATTTTTACTAAAATGTATAATCTGAAAAAAATTCAATAAATTTCTATCTAGACATTGACAATCTCACATTGAAAAGTATAATAATAATAATATTGTTTTTAATGCTTTACTGTATAAAAGCATTTATATTTATTTAATATAACCTATTAATCACATATTGAAAAGAGAGGAAGGCTATGGGAGAAACTACTTATAATCCATATGATTCAGCAAAAAAACAATTCGATCATGTAGCAGATCAAATCGGGCTTGATGAGTCAACCCGTGAACTATTAAGAGTACCCAGTAGGGAATATCATTTTACTATTCCAGTAAAAATGGATAACGGAATAACAAAAGTATTTAAGGCTTACCGTATACATCACAATGATGCCAGAGGACCTGCAAAGGGAGGTATACGTTTTCATCCTGAGGAAACTGAAGATACAATTCGTGCCCTATCAATGTGGATGACCTGGAAATGTGCAGTTGTAGATGTTCCCCTTGGTGGTGGAAAAGGTGGCATCGTCTGTGATCCTCGCACTATGTCTAAGGGAGAACAGGAAAGATTATGTCGTGGCTATGTAAGACAGTTATCGAAAAACATGGGGCCAAATATAGATGTGCCAGCACCTGATGTTATGTCAAATGGTCAGCATATGCTTTGGATGATGGATGAATACGAGGTTCTTAACGGTGGAAAACATCCTGGAGTAATAACAGGAAAACCCGTAGGAATGGGAGGTTCATTAGGCCGTACAGAAGCAACCGGATATGGCGTTATTTATAACCTAAGAGAGGCACTAAAAGAACTAAATATTGATATTGCTTCTACCACCGCCAGTCTACAAGGCTTTGGTAATGTGGCAGAATATGCAGCAAAACTCTATACTAGCATGGGTGGCAAGATAGTTGCTATCTCCTGCTGGGATAACAATGATAAAACAGCTTATACTTACCGCAAGGCTGATGGTCTTGATATTGAGCAAATGGTTCAGATTAAGGATTCATTTGGTACCATTGATAAGCAAAAGGCCATAGACTTGGGATGCGATTTAATTGATGGAGAGGATTGGATAGCTCAAGACGTTGATATATTGCTTCCATGTGCACTGGAAAATCAAATAACACCTAAAACATTTGCAAGGGTTAGCAAACAGGTAAAGGTTATCTGTGAAGGTGCTAATGGTCCCACAACACCGGATTGTGATGAATTAATTAAGGAAAAAGGCATTTATCTAATTCCTGATTTTCTCTGTAATGCGGGAGGCGTAACCTGTAGTTACTTTGAACAGGTTCAATGTAATATGAATTATTTCTGGCCTAAGGAAGAAGTTCTGGATAAATTAGACCAGAAAATGACTTCTGCCTTCCATGCAGTTCATAACCTAGCACAGGAAAAGGGACTTTATATGAGAGATGCAGCTTACGTAATAGCTATTAACCGTGTAGCAGAGGCTGTTAAACTTCGTGGCTGGGTATAATTAATTAATAATATATTGCTTTTTATATTGACAGTGTAACTTATATCACCTATAATGACTACTGACAAGACAGCTATCATGTCAGTAGTCAAGGAAGGTGATTATTATGACAAATATAAATAAAGTAAAAACAATGACCATATCAGCACTCCTTAGTGCACTTGGTATATTAATACCAATGATTTTCCCCGGTATAAAACTTGAACCTGCTTCTTATACCCTGGCAAGTCATGTCCCTGTCTTTATTGCAATGTTTATATCTCCAGTGGTAGCGGCTTTCGTAGCAGCTGTATCTACATTGGGGTTTTTTATTGCAGGATTTCCTATAGTCATTGTACTAAGGGCTATGACTCATTTAATATTTGCTTTAATAGGAGCATTTATATTAAAAAGTAATAAGCATGTATTTTCATCTATTAAAAGTACCACATTGTATGGAATAATTATATCCCTGATTCATGGTATTGCTGAAGTTGCTGTTGTTACTTATTTTTATCAGGTAAGCAGTATGTCTGAATTATACTACGAAAAAGGATATTTTGTATCTGTTGTACTTCTTGTAGGAGTCGGTACTGTAATTCACAGTATGCTGGATTTTTATATAGCATTATTTGTATGGAAGCCTTTGCAACAGGTGATATCCATACCAGCAAACGGCAGAATAAGATTTTAATAAATGGTGGGTAATTCATAGAGCTATTATAAATAATAAATAATGAGAAAACAAAAGTGCACACCAAGTATTATATGAATATTTGGATATGCACTTTTTTTATCCGCAAGCAAATTTATAAAACAGATTAACAGATTTTATTTTCAATTTTTATGAATATGGATATATATTATATGCAATCATTCCAATTAGGCCGGTGGCAAGCATAATTATTATGGGATTTGGTTTCCATTTTCTTAATATAATAAAACTAACTGAGAATAAAATCACTGCTATAATATTTAAATCATTTAAGTTTAGGGAAAAACCCTCTTCTCCCCAAAATGCCAAGGTCAGAATAGATATGCCTGCAGAGGCTATCATTGCCACGACTACAGGCCGAAGCCCTTCTAAAATTCCCTTGATTATACTAAGATTCCTATATCGAAAGTATACTCTGGCAAGTATAAGAACTATTATAAATGAAGGAGTAACACAGCCTAGGGTGGCTACAAGGGAGCCTAGGATTCCCCCTATTTGATTTCCTACAAAGGTTGCAGCATTAATAGCTATAGGACCTGGGGTCATCTCTGCAATTGTTATTAAATCCGTAAACTCACCCATGGTTAACCACTGGTTAATATCTACTATCTGTTCCTCTATCAGAGCTAGAGCCGCATAGCCTCCTCCTATACTTAATAATCCAATCTGGAAAAAGCTTAAAAATAACTTTATATATATCATTAACTAGCCCTCCCTTGTCCCTTTGCCCGATATAGTATGGCCAAAGCTCCTATTAGGCAAGAAAGCAGAATAATAATCATAACATTTACTTCAAAAAAGAAGACCGCTATAAAGGCTCCTAGCATCATGGCTATGGAAAGCAAGTTCTTTTTCTTTACAATATTTCCTGCTAGGCTTATTACCACATCGGTAATCACTGCTACAATTCCAGCCTGCATTCCCTTTAAGAGTGCACTGATATACCTGTTATCACGAAATTCTTGATAAAACAATGAGATAAATGTCAATATGATTAAAGGCGGAAGGATGGTACCAATGGCGGCTATGACTGCTCCTAGAATACCAGCCAGTTTATACCCAACCATAATTGCTCCATTAACTGCAACTGCTCCCGGGGAAGACTGAGCAATTGCTATCATATTAAGCATCTCATCCTCATCAATCCATTTTAACTGATCTACAAATTTCTTCTTCATCAAGGGAACTATTACATATCCCCCTCCAAATGTAAATGCACTTAAGATAAATGTTGAAGAAAATAAAGTCCAGTATACTTTCTTATTGTTTTTCATCTTAATCCTCCAGGCTACTTAGACCATGAACTTTGGTGTCAATCTATATACTATAAATCTGTTTTTTACATAGTTTACATGCTTTATTATTATCACCTAGAAAAGAAAAAAAGTCCACACCGAAGTGTGGACTTTTCATATATTTAACTTTAATTTCCGACTTGCATTACATAGACAGGAAATGAAAAATTATCATTAAGTACATTTGTGGCATAGAATAATAATGAATAAGTTTCATTGGGAACAGGGAAATAGAATGTATAGGTATCATAGGATGATGCACTAAGTAGAAATGGCATAGTAACCTCATTGCCCGCTTCATCGAGAACCATAGTTACAGGTACTGCATCTGTTAATATATATCCCTCTGCATCTAAAGGTAGAATAAAGAAATCTCCGTTGTTAAAATAGTAATCTGTATAATATGAGCTAATATCTAATATCACATCTATTACTACATCTCCATCATCTGTATAGTTGCCCATTACTTCATAGATATAAAAGGATAACCCATTGTCCATATAAACATCTTGGTTATAGGTAAAGGTTAATGTCTCCCTATTTGCCAAGAAGTAATTATAGTTAGGCATGTCAAACTCCACACTAACATTATCGTCGTCTACATTGTCTTCTACATCATCTGTTAAAAGATATATAGTTATATAAGCAAAATAATCAAAATCTTCTACACTGGCTGTAATAGATATTGCATAATCATCTTTAGTTAAAAAATTAGTCAACAGACCAGTCTCTGCATATTTCTGCTCACTATAATCTGCTTCATATGTAAATCCGCTTAACTCCTGAAGCAATAAACTATATTCCTCGCATGCTTTGTAAAAATCAGCCTCTGTTGCATTTACATCGTTAAATAGGTAAGTATACACAGAGCTATCACTAAAAGCGTAATAATCCACATAAGTAAACCTTAAATCTGAATCTATGCTTAGTACATATGGAAGCTCAATATAGTTGTATAATGGTTCAAAGAGAATTTCTGTATCATCAACAACATCAACTTCATCAGTCTCATCTTCTACAAGATCATTTTCAGGTATTTCATTATCAACTACTAGATTATCGTCAGTATCATCATTCTCGGATACCTCGTTGTTATTGTCATCAATATTAATAATATCCTTAATATCTGCAATTAAGCTTCTTTCTTCGCTTCTTACTGACTCATTATTAGTACGTTCATTTATTTTTTATTAATAAAAAGGACTGCATATATAGTTATTGCCAAAAACACTACAGCACCAATAATAATTAATGGAATTAAAAGTTTGTTCTTTTTCTTTTCAAGGTTTACGGGATTACCAGGATATATGGGTGCTGTTTGCTGAGGTAATATTTGTGGGGGTACTGTTTGCTGGGGTGATGCTTGCTGAGGTAATATTTGTTGAGGTGCTGTTTGCTGAGGTGATATTTGTTGGGGTGATGCTTGCTGAGGTAATGCTTGCTGGGGTGATGTTAGTGGTGTTAATGGTGATGCTTTAGCCGGAGGGGGTATTGATTCTTGTATGCTCTTTTTGAGCTTATGACCACAATTACTGCAAAATGAACTGTCATTATGAGTGGACTTTTTGTTTTACAGGGGCATGTAGGAAACGCGTAGCTTAGCTACGCTTTAGAACCCACTTCGTGGGTTCGAATAACTATCTCTAGGCAAAACAAAAAGCCCACTCTTAGAAGCTTTCACATAGGGATTAAAGAAAAGACAGTGAATAGCTTTAAAGGTTAGCAAAGGTTAAGACCACATTAGATAATAAAATCTCTGGTGTGGTCTTTAACTGTGTATAAATTATTCTTCT
>JAAYRE010000149.1 GCA_012518935.1 Clostridiales bacterium | reverse complement strand
GCACCTTCCTTTGTTAGATTGTTTTTGTGATGATTCAATCATACCACAAATAGGTGCTCTCTTGTTATGTCTAAAAGGCCTAAAATCTTATTTATCCATTTACCGAATGTAACTTTACGCTAAGGGAAATTCTGATAAGAGTTTATATGAAGGGAGATTAATGTCAAATATAATCTTAGAACATATTGTACTAAGCCCCAGTAGCATACCACTTCCTAAGACCCAGCTTGCTCCAAAGGAAAGCTATAGGCTTCCATAGATTACGTAAGGCTCTTCACAAGACATAAGATGACATCTTCGCTTAAGTCAAAGTATGAGATACTTGTTCATATTCGAATTATAAATACCTGGCATAAAAGGTGCCAGGTATATCTTATATATTGGTATGGTATATGGGTTTTCTACTTGGGAGGTTGACTTGCATATTTATAAAATGTATAATTTACTCTATTAAATTGCTAGGTTCAAATTCATATAATGGAGACAAATTATGAAACACACTCAGTATAATGAATTTACCCACGGCTTAAAACGAGGGCTACCTATTGCCTTGGGATATATTCCAGTATCATTTACTTTTGGACTTATGGCTGTTGCAGGAGGTATTCCTGTATGGATGGCCATTTTTATATCGCTTTCTAATCTTACCTCAGCAGGACAATTTGCCGGGACTAGTTTGATTATTAGTGGAGCTGGCTTATTGGAGATTACACTAACTACATTTATTATAAATATCCGTTATATGCTTATGTCACTTTCCTTAACCCAACGATTGGATAAAAAAACAAACCTAGCTAAACGCTTCTTGGTCGGCTATGGTGTTACAGATGAGGTCTTTTCTGTGGCTTCAATGGAGAGGGGTACTCTTACATTTCCATATCTTCTTGGACTTATAATTGGGCCAGTTCTTGGATGGACCACTGGAACAGCCCTAGGGGCTATCATCAGTTTCGCATTACCAGAAAGCTTAAGTAGTGCTATGGGAATTGCTCTATATGCTATGTTTATAGCAATTGTGCTTCCTGTGGCCAAGAAATCAAAACCGGTCACTATAATAGTAGCTATATCAGTAGCAGTCGTCTGCATACTTAAATACGTGCCGATATTTAGCATTATTTCATCAGGATTTCGTATCATAATAGGCACAATAATCGGAGCAGGAATTGGTGCATTCTTATTTCCAATTGATGAATCAGGAAGGGAAAATGAAGAAGGAGAAACTGTACAATGAATCTAACATATGTATTTATCGCAGTCTTACTTATGGCTTTGGTAACCTATATCCCAAGGGTATTGCCAATAGTGGTCTTTAGAAAAGAAATAAAAAACAAGTATATAAAGTCCTTCTTACGTTATGTTCCTTACGCAGTACTAGGTGCTTTAACATTTCCAGATATATTTTCGTCTACCGGTAATATTATAACAGCCATATGCGGAACTATCGTAGCCTTATTCCTAGCTTACAAAGAAAAAAGCCTAGTTGTGGTTGCAATCGGAGCAATACTAACGGTTTATTTAACTGGATTTATATTTTAAAGCCATTGCTATTCCTAATAATCATAACTTAGGAGATGTAAAGCGAGCTACAATCTCGCTAATAATATAGATATTATATTACATGATGATGCTTTTGAATGATGATTACACCCAGAAATTTAGATAGCCCAAAATCATTACGATTTTGGGCTATTATATATTTTATTTATATTACATTGGTAATGTTTGTAATTTGATGAAAATCAAAGCATATATTTCTCAATAACATGAGCTACCCCATCTTCTTCGTTAGTAAAGGTAATATAGTCTGCTACTTCCTTAATTTCATCAGTAGCATTTCCCATGGCAACACCCAGTCCGGCATACTTAATCATAGCAAGATCATTTCCAGCATCACCTACACATATTACCTCATCCTGCTTTATACCCAGCTTATCAGCTATAACTGAAACACCTACCCCTTTATCAACATCCTTATGAAGAAACTCTAAGAATATACTTGCACTCCTAAGAATTGAGTACTTTTCTTTCACCCACTGAGGAATATGCGGAATGATATTATCTAACTTCTTTGGATCATCAATAAACATGACCTTAACTATATTTGTTGATGGGTCAATATCCTCTATCGGCCCTTCAATAGTAGGAATCTGATTAATCTTAGATTCAATTTCAGTATAGGGGTTGTTCTTAGGTGTTAGCACGCTGCTATCAGTCAGTGCATGTATGTTAACGCCCAGTTGCTTGCTTACGGTATATAATTCCTTATAGGAATCAAGGGATAATGGTTTATCATAAAGAATCTCATTGGTCTGGGTGCCCTGAACCAGCGCCCCATTGTATGTAACCACATAATCATCCTCATCTAATAATCCTAATTCTTCAACATATCGCATTACTCCATCTAAGGGTCTACCGGTAGCCAAAACAACCTTAATACCTTTCTCTCTCAGCTTTATAATATCTTTCTGACATCTATCTGAAATTTCTTTTTTCTCATTTAAAAGTGTTCCATCCATATCCAGTGCAATTAATTTGTACATAATTTGTCTCCTTATCTTGCTTGTCGCCAACCAAAGTTGGCGTTTTGTAAACTATACAGCCATAATGCTACGCATTATGACGGGCACTGTTGGCGTTTTGTGAACTATGCAGCCATAATGCTACGCATTGTGCCTGGCACTTAAAATATCATAAATCATGCTAAAAAGCAACTCTGAAACAATACCAGGCATTATATC
>JAAYRE010000148.1 GCA_012518935.1 Clostridiales bacterium | reverse complement strand
TAATCTAAACACTATATCATTACATATAAGATCCAAATCATATATCTCTTCATTTGTATAGTTGTTTTTGATTATTTTACTATCCATAATCGTAGCAATAATAGTATAATTGTCCGATTCTGATCCAAAAGGAATGAAGCTTGTATCTACAATTGAGTATACATCTTCCTTTTTAGCCCTTCTTGATACTAAAGCATAAGTATCTATATCATCTATGGTAAGATTATCTATAGCCTCTTGATTTCCTTTCTTAGCCTCAGCAATAAGATGATTTCTATGAGTCTTTTCAGCACTAAGGTTCTTTACTTGTATTTCATTCTTTTCAATAGGAAGCAAAACACTTCCTTCCAAGGATAGTGCTGATAATGCAATAGGAACATTTAATTTCATTTCTTCCTTTTTGTTTCTCATGTCCAAATATTCTGCCACATTTTGAAGATAGAATATTAATGACACTCCCAAACGATAGTCATCGCACATCCCTGTATAAGCTTCTGAATCTACCCTTTTGTTAAATATAACTTCTTCATGAAGATCTGTATGATAACCTAACAAACAAGGAAAATAGTTATCCACATGAAACACGTCATTTTGATCATATTCTCCACGAAGAGTAATGCCAAAATCGTTTCCAAATTCCATTGACATTTCTGTTAAGCTCATTTGATAACTTAATTGTACAGTTTTTCTATATGAAGCATTTTCTTTTACTAAATTAATCAGTTTGTTTATATCAGTTCTATTATAAATATTACTAAATCCTATGGCTCTTAAATAACTATGCATATGTTCACCTTCTTTTCCATTTCCTTTTAAAGTATATTATAAATAATGATATGTTTTTTATATTCTAGGCATTCATGGTTCTTTTCATGTGATAATATATATATCATACTTTATAATAATCTGCAAGAAATAATATGTGGAATATGCAATGATTTTTACTTACTTAATCCATTATAGTATCAGTAATAAATAGTGTTAACTCCTTGGTCAAATCCTTTTCTAACCATTCTGTAGGCTTTTTTCCATCTCTGTCCTTAATTATTCTTATTACAGGCCTAGTAGGGCACTTTGGATTCTGTCGAAGTACAATACCGACTTCATCCTGATTTGTTAAAACAAGGGCACCTATGGGATAGGCTGCAACAGATGCAACAAATGCTTTTACCACTTCCAAATCAAACTTACTTTCTGCTTGACTTACTATATAATCGATGGCCTCGTGAACTTTCATAAGAGGTACCAGATTACCATAGGCCCTGCTGTCAAATTCATCACATACTGCAGCAATCTTGCTACCTATTGATATTTTATTACCTTTTAAATGAAAGGGGTAGCCTGAGCCATCCAATCTCTCATGGTGGCTAATAATAATATCCTTTGATGTTTTTGATAACCATTCCATTTTCTCAACGGCTGAGTAACCATATATTATATGTTTTTTTATTTCTTTTCTTTCTTTATCAGTACAATCTTCTATATTTATGTTGCTATAATCAAATGTGATAAATGTAAATCCAATGTCATGTAGAAGGCATCCTATGGCTATTTCCCTAACCTTTTTCTTTGGAAGCTTTAATTTTAATGCTAATATTACTGATAAGGCACATACATTTAGAGAATGGGAATAGGTACTTTCACTCTTATTTCTAATACTGGATAGATTATATATTACTTCTGGTTCTACCATAATGTCATATATAATTTCGTCAGCTATGGTAATAATCTCTTCCAGCTCGTTATCATCATGATAGGAGTATTTAGATAATATTTTTCTTACAGAATCTTGACACTGCTCCTTAATCTGAAGCTCCAAGCTATCTGTTAGGCTAACTCCCTGAGCAATTTCATCTTCTACATAAATATACTCAATATTCAATTCTTTTAAACGTTCTATATATTCCTTTTTGACAGTGCTTCCAGCTGTCATAAGAACTGAATCATTTTCATTTAATATGTCTTTTGCCAATAATTCATGTCCTTTTACAGAATCAACGGAAATAATTCTCATACTTTTCCTTTCATACTGCATAATCTCTTAGTATTATTTTAATTTGCTATACCATAAAGGTGTTATATTTCACTGCTTCATCTAATGCATCTTTTTCTTCTCTTGATAACTCTAGGAAAGATTCTCCCTTTATTATCTCTTTTAAATAGGTATAACAGCCCTCTCGACTACTATGAACTGAGTTTATAATAATACCATCATTGTTTTTGTCAAGAAGGGCTAGTGCAAAGCTTAGTTTACCACCCATTTCCATAAAAGCATCATATTTTATAATTCCAATCTTTTGAATTGTTGTTAATAGATTCTCTTTAATATCATCTATTTCATCATAGATTTTTAAAGCATCAGACTTTAGATTGTCAATATCTGTAAATCTCTCTAGAATAACCTTCTCCAAAGTCTTTCCATTAGAGCCTTCCATAAACTTTGTATATTTTATTTTCAACTTACGCTGTTTAATTAATATAATTATTACAAATATCAATAAAATAACTATTACTCCCAGCATACCTATCAGAATATTGGTAAGGTTTTGTTCCATTAGTTCCTTCAAGTTCATATTTATCCTCCAACTGATATCATAGTAATTCCTTTGTGTATTATCTTATATACGAGATTCAAACATCTCAACAATTCTTTCTAAATCATCATCAGAATAATATTCTATTTCAATCTTTCCCTTATTGTTTTGTTTTCTATGTATAGACACCTTAGTACCTATAATATCTTTTAATTTATTCTCTATGGACTGATATATATAATCCTTCTCATCCTTTTGGGCACTTTTCTTACTGGGACTGTCCTTAAAGATCTCTTTTACCAACTTTTCAGTATCCCGTACACTTAACTTTTTATCTACTACTTTACATGCAGTATTATACTGTAAAGTGGAATCCTCTAGTGGCAATAATGCTCTAGCATGTCCGCTGGATATTAAATCATCTATCAACATTTGTTGTACTCTATCATCAAGCTTTAATAACCGCATGGAATTAGTGATGGCTGTCCTACTTTTTGACACTCTTTCTGCCAGTTCGTCTTGCTTTAAATTGAATTCCTTTATTAATCTCTGATAAGCCTGTGCTTCTTCTATAGGATTTAAGTCTTCTCTCTGGATATTTTCTATTAAGGCAATCTCCATTATCTCTTGAGGACTATAATCTTTTATAATAACAGGAACTTCTTTTAACCCTGCAATTCTAGCTGCTCTCCATCTTCTTTCACCGGCAATTATCTCATAGAATCTATCTCTCTTTTGTACTACTAGGGGTTGTATTATACCGTATTGTTTTATGGACTCTGACAACTCCTTAAGTGACTCCTCATCAAATCTTTTTCTTGGCTGTGATTTGTTAGGCTCTATTTCATGAAGTGAAATTAATGTTTCACGTGAAACATTACTCTCATCAACCTCTATTTTTGATATCCGCTCTGGTATCATAGTGTCCAGGCCTTTTCCTAAACCTCTTTTTACAGCAGACATAACTTCCTCCCTTATCATTAAGTTCTTCAACTAATTACTACTATCTTTTTCTATATTTTATCTCTTCAAGTTCAGTTCTATTAAAATATTCAGCTTCATCATTCTCAATTACTTCATAAGCTAATTGTCTATAACCTTCTGCCCCTGCTGATTTAGAATCATACAAGTTTATTGGAAGTCCGTGACTTGGAGCTTCTGCTAAACGTACATTTCTAGGTATTATGGTTTTATATATGTTTTGTTTAAGATTTTCTTTAACATTCTCAACCACCTGTAATGAAAGATTAGTGCGAGCATCAAACATGGTAAAAACTACTCCTTCTATTCGTAGCTTTGTGTTTAATCTCTTCTTTACAAGGGAAATTGTATGCATTAGCTGTGCTAATCCTTCTAAAGCATAAAATTCACATTGTATAGGTACTAGAACTGTATCAGCTGTTGTCATAGCATTGACAGTAAGGGTACTTAAAGAAGGGGGGCAATCTATGATTATAAAGTCATAATTATCTCTAATCTCATCTATATGTTGTTTTAATATGTACTCTCTCTCATCAATTCCTATTAATTCTATTTCTGCACCAGCTAAATTAACATTGGATGGCAATATATCTAAATTCTCAATAATATCACTTTTAATTAGGCAATCTCCTAATGTACATTGGCCAATCATCATCTCATAAATGGTTTTTTCCAACTTGTTTTTATTAATTCCTAAGCCGCTGGTTGTATTTCCTTGGGGATCAACATCTACTGCCAAGACTTTTCTATTTCTCTCTGCCAAACAAGCAGATAAATTAATGGCTGTGGTTGTCTTACCAACACCGCCCTTTTGATTCGCTATAGCAATTATTCTAGCCATTTTAACACCGCCTTAAAGGTAATATTATTGTTTATGATAAATCATTTTATATTATAACATTATAATTACAATATATCTACTTACAAAAGCATAATTAAATTAACTACTACTTAATTACTACTAATAAAATACAGCCGCCATAACTGGCAAAATACAAAACCCCTAAGTGTAAAACTTTGAGATACATCTTATCTAAACAAAATATATTTAATATAAAAATCTCATAAAACGTTTCACGTGAAACATTTTATGAGATTTCTCTATCTTTAAAATATATCAACAATATTATTTTTTATAGCATAGACTGCAGCTTGTGTACGGTCTGATACATTAATCTTCTTAAAAATATTAGACACATGATTTTTAACTGTCTTTTCGCTTATATTAAGAGTATAAGCTATCTCTTTATTAAACAATCCTTCAGCTAATAATTTCAGAACTTCTATTTCCCTCTTAGTTAAAGAATCATTAGTAGATGTACTTAATGATTTGTCATGTAATCGCTTCTTTAATAAGGGGGTTAGCTCTGGCTGAATATAAGTGTCTCCCTTATTAATAGTAAATATCGCTTTCTTAAGTACATTTGAATCAGAATCTTTTAGGACATATCCCTCAACACCAATTTCAACTGCACGTAAGAGATATTCTATTTCATTGTGTATGGTTAATATCAATACTTTTACATCTGACTTTTTTTCTCTCAAATACTGAAGCACTTGTAACCCATTCATATTGGGCATATTAATATCTAGAAGTAATACATCAGTACCACTATCGTCTAGTACTTCTATACATTCCTTACCATTGCCTGCCTCAGAATTAACAATGATATCACCGTCCAACTCAAGTATTTGTTTAATACCTTCTCTAACCATAGAATGGTCATCTGCAATCATTACACTAATTGGTTCATTCATATGTCTTCCCCTTTACTCATCGATATAGGTATTGTAATAGTAATAATTGTTCCTTTATTTAAACTAGATTGTATCTTAATGGTTCCTGACAATAAGTAAACCCGTTCCTTCATAATTGGTAATCCATATCCATGATAATCAGACGATGGATAATCCTTTTTATTATCTAAATCAAATCCCCGTCCATTATCCTTAACAGTTAAAGTTATAAAATCATCATGATACTTTAAATCAATATTAATATCTGTAGCCTCAGAATGCTTAATGGCATTATTACATGCTTCCTGTATCATACGAAATACAGATAATTTAATAACAGGTAAAATACCTTTTTTATCATTATTGTGAGTAAAGCTAATATTAATATCATGGTACATCAACAACTGATTTATATATCTCTCAATGGTTATGGTTAGACCTAGGTCATCTAATGACATTGGTTTTAGATTATATATTATTTCTCTAATCTCATTAATTACTGACTTTAATGTTATTGACATAGTATTAAGTTCAAGTTTAGCACGAACAGGATCAATATCAACAAGTCTTGAACAAAGTTCAGATTTATGGATTAAACTTGTCAGGTTTTGTACAGTTGAATCATGAAGATCTCTAGCAATTCTTTGTCTATCCTTCTCCTGAATCTCTAGCATATTAAAGCCTTTTATCTTCTTTGGTGCTTCCCAATTATTCAGAAGTTTTTTTATTTCCTTTGCCTGTGATATCTTCATTTCTAATTGAGATTTTTCATTCTCTAAAATGCTGGCTTGCTCTTTTATATCTTCTATCTGGTT
>JAAYRE010000147.1 GCA_012518935.1 Clostridiales bacterium | reverse complement strand
TTAGAAAAATCATTTTCGTTATTCAATATTATCTTCCTTTTCGTAAGAGGTCTTATTTGGTCTTAATTTGAATCTATATAATAATAACTTCTAATAAACACTATATATGATAACATAAATAATGTGATTGTGTCGATATATGTATAGTTAGGTATACTTCACAATACGCCAACTGTGCAACCATAATGCTACGCATAATGTCGGCACTGTTTACAAAACGCCAACTGTGCCTGACACTGTTTACAAAACGCCAACTTTTTAAGATTGATTTAAGATATATGACTGTTGATTTTTAAGATATATTAGTTAGAATTATTATATTGATATATGGCTGAAGTAAGAGGAGGTAAGCCGATATGGGTATTGCTAAGATTTTAGTGGCTGACGATGATAAGGCGATTGCAGGTGCAATTGAGAAGTTGTTAGTTATGGAAGGATATGAGGTTGTTAAGGCCTACAATGGTATGGAAGCTCTTGATGCTTTGGTATCTAATAATGTGCAACTTATTATTTTGGATATTATGATGCCTAAGCTTGATGGTCTTTCTACTATGATGAAAATTAGGGACAGCAAGAACATTCCGATTATTTTGCTTTCTGCAAAATCGGAGGATTCCGATAAGATTCTGGGATTGTCTATGGGGGCTGATGATTATATCACCAAGCCTTTTAATCCACAGGAGCTGGTAGCCAGGGTAAAGAGTCAGTTAAGAAGATATCTACAACTTGGCGATAAGGATAGCAATAATTCTACTTCTAAGATAGTCATTGGCGGACTGTGTATGGATGTGGAGAAGGTGGAGTTAACCGTAGATGGCGAGCCGGTTAAGCTTACTGCGAAGGAGTTTAAGATACTTGAGTTTCTTATGAAAAATGCAGGATCTGTATTTTCTGCTGAGCAAATTTATGAAAAGGTATGGCAAGAGCATGCTTATTCTGTTGAAAATACTGTGATGGTTCATATTAGGCGTATCCGTGAGAAGATTGAGATTAATCCGAAGGAGCCAAACTATTTGAAGGTGGTGTGGGGAATTGGTTACAAAATTGAGAAGATTTAGCAGAAACATATATGTAAAGTATATAGCATTTACTTTGGCGGTGCTGGCGATAACTATATCCATTTTAGAGGTGAATTATATCTTTAATAGAAATTTGGAGTCCGAGGCAGTATTTGTTAAGGAATACACCAATAGTTTAGCTTATCGAAGTGATGAGTTGGTATCTGCCTACCATGAGATAATCAACCAAATTGCCAATGATAATGCTGAGATTATGACCAAGCAAAATTATCTTTATTATGTCTCTGATGGGGAGAATGTTTATCAGAATGCAACTCTTGATGAGATAATGGAAAATGATAAATATCTATATAAGTTTATTGATAGGACTTGGGAATATGGTGAAAAAACCCTAAAGAATATTGAATTTCATTTAAATGAGGACTATACATTTTATCTTACATTTTCAGAAGAATACATGGCAGAAAAACAACAGGAATGGCAGCAGACTGGAGATGAACTTCGTCCTATAATTATTTCTATGATTGTATTAGTGGTTGTAGCTATATTGTGTATTATTTATTTGATAGTAGTAACCGGCAGAGGCACTGATGATGATGAAGTGCATTTGACCCCATATATGGATAAGATCTACAGCGACATACAACTGATTATAATGGCATCTGTACTATTCATATGGTTAGCTGGAGAAATGAACCTGCTTAGTAACAGTTATTATAATAATAAAGGCTTTATGGGAATTGAAGAGATAGTTCATCTTATATTAGTGGCTATAATGACTGCCATAGCAACAATAATATGCGGAGTGATTCTTCTTAGCATGGTGCGTAAAGTAAAAGCAGGAAAATTATTTAAGCATAGCTTGATTTATGCCATCTTTGCTGGATTTAGCAATTTCATTAGGAGCTTTTTTAATGATAGTAGATTCGAACATTTTCCACTTACAAAATCACTGAATCGAAGGCAGGTAATATTTACAGTGGTAAGCGGCTTCTTAGTTTTCTTAACATTTTTATTTACTATTCAAGAAAGTATGTTGTTACTACTACCAATATTTGTAGAGATAGTCGTGATTTATTGGTACTTTTATGAGAATAATAAGACATTTATTGAAATCAATCAAGGCTTTAACGAAAGCCTTCAGGAGCAAATGAAATCCGAGAGGATGAAGGTGGATCTGATTACAAATGTATCCCATGATTTAAAAACACCGCTAACATCAATAATCAGTTATGTGGATTTGCTTTCTAAGGAGGATCTTCCGGAGAGTGCCCAGGATTATGTAAATATCCTGGCAGACAAATCATATAGGCTTAAAAATATCGTATCTGACTTGTTCGATCTTGCTAAAAGCACAAGTGGCAACCTGCCTCTTAATATGGAGAATATTGATTTGAAAAAGCTTATTGAGCAGACATTGGGGGATATGGAAGATGAGATAGAAAAGGCAGGCAACAATTTTAAGATTAATTTGCCTGAGCAACCTGTCTATATATTCTCAGACGGCAATAAACTCTATAGGGTATTTCAGAACATCATAGGAAATGCACTAAAGTATTCCCTTGAGGGCACTAGGGTATTTATAGATATGGAGATAGACAATAATATAGTCAGTGTTATAGTTAAAAACACTGCTTCATATGAGATGGATTTTACAGCAGATGAAGTTGTTCAAAGATTTAATAGAGGAGATAAGTCCAGAACAACAGAGGGTAGTGGTCTTGGCTTATCAATAGCCGAAAGTTACACATGGGCATGCGGTGGCCGATTTGCCATAAAGATAGACGGAGACCAGTTCAAGGTGAAGTTAGGCTTTAAACTGAATATAATTTGATATATAACTATAGGTTTAAGAATCAGCAGGCACGGTTGACTAAATGGTTGGCAGTGCCTGTTTTATAGTGTCATCAATGGCTTAGAGCTTTTTTGTACTTGCTTATATGTAATTACTTGAATATAATAATTGTAAGA
>JAAYRE010000146.1 GCA_012518935.1 Clostridiales bacterium | reverse complement strand
CGCCCTGCTCATTTTTTTAAGAATGGTCGTCAGGGTCTAGGTAAATGCGCCTTTTTTTCCAGTATTGATATAATAACATCATATATTTTTATTGTTTTTCTCTTGACATATCACCGCTGGACTTTCTTTATAAAAATTATTTTACATTGTTTTATATTGTTATACCTAATTAAATCGTTTTTATTCAAGATATATGTATTTTATGCTAAATAAATTCTTTTATAGGAATCATTGTAATTATTATTGTGTACAATTTAATTTTACACTATATTTTTTATTTGTCAACATATTTATTGACTTATTTTAAATAATTGTGTAAAATTTAATTGCAAGTTATTCATTGTAAAATAATTGTGTTTAACAGTAGAAAGGATTTTATTATGACAAGCCAAACTAATAATGATGATGATAAAAAATATGATATGCTAAAACTTGATAATCAGTTATGCTTTTCCCTATATGTCTGTTCAAAAGAAATCATTAGAAAATATAAACCTTTACTTGACCCCTATGGTTTGACCTATACCGGATATATTATAATGTTGGCTCTGTGGGAAGAGGATGATATTACTATTAAAAGTCTAGGTGAAAAACTATACTTGGATTGCGGAACCCTAACTCCCCTGCTTAAGAAGCTGGAAGCCAAAGGCTATATTACAAGAAATCGTAGCAAGAAGGATGAGCGTAATGTATATATAAGCCTAACTAGGAAAGGTAAAGAGCTGAAAAAAGAGGCTATATGTGTTCCTGAACAGCTTATTGAGGCACTGGACATAGATGAAATAAAGGGCAAACAACTAGTTGAGTCTCTCCATAAGTTAATGGAAATCCTTACCCAGTAAAAAAATATAAGACTGATTAAAGTCTTGCTATATCTACTTTAATCAGTCTTTATTCAAGTATTTAACTTATTCTTTGATATTAAAGATTCATGCTTTCTTCAAAACCCAGCATAATATTCATGTTTTGAATGGCAGCCCCTGAGGCACCTTTACCCAAGTTATCCAACCTCGTTATAATCATAGCCATGTCTTTTGAATCATTGCCTACTACAAATATATCTGCCTTGTTGGTGTTATTACATGCTGTAATATCCAGTCCTCCATCAAACAGATAACCCTCAGATGGTACTGCACTATTAATATTACTATCCTTAATGCTGATCTCATCAATAAAGGGCATTACATTTACAAAGAAATCATTCTTATAATGCTCACTTATAAGGCTGTGAATTTCTTTTCCCGTCAACTTTTTATTAAGTAGCCTTGTATGAATAGGACAAAATGTAGCCAGCCCTCTATAAAAATCAGCAACAATGGGAAGAAATACTGGATGACTGGTTAATCCCGTCTGTACCATCATTTCATTTAAATGTTTGTGATTTAGAGCTAGACTATAGGGTCTGGGAGCCTTCTTATAAGGATTATCATCACCTACTGCTTCATATTTTTCTATTAGGCTCTTACCGCCACCACTATAACCGGTAATACTCTGACATGATACTGGGTAATCCCCAGCCATTATATTATGGTGTATTAAGGGATATAAGGATAATACAAAAGCAGTGGCATGGCAACCTGGATTACTTACTCTTTTACTACTTTTTATTGCCTCCCTATGGGTTAATGATAATTCTGGCAATCCATAGGTCCAGCCTGAAGCAGTTCTATGGGCTGTACTGGCATCTATAATCTTAGTGTCTGGATTGGAAACTAATGACACAGACTCTCTTGCAGCATCATCAGGTAGACACAAAAAGACCAAATCTGCTTCATTAAGTATTCTTTCCCGCTCCTTTATATCCCTTCTTTTATCATAGTCAATCTTAATAACCTCGATATTTTTATATCTACTTAAACGCTGGTTGATCTCTAAGCCTGTTGTTCCAGTTGAGCCATCCACAAATATTTTTTTCTTCAATATTGACACCCTCTTATCATAATAAATATATTATGGTATATTTATTCATATATTTCTTATTAATATACACTACTCTTAGGAGGATGTCAAACAAAAACACTAATTTTTAATCTCCTGTGTTACTCCAAAGCTTATATTTAACATTGGGGTCAACACCCTTTAGCTCAAACAACTGACTAACAGTTACTAAGGTATATCCATCATCTAACAGCCCCGAAATAATGTCACCTAGCGCATCTACTGTATTCTTGTTACCGGATAAATCATGAAGTAGAACTATATCTCCATCCTTAATATTATCTAAAACCAACTGGGTACGACGCTCTGCTGATACTGTATTATCCCAGTCAAGACAATTAATACCACATATAAAGGGTAAATCAATGGATTCATACATAGTATCACTTAAGGAAATATATGGGGGTCTAAAAAACCTAGGTGTAACTCCCACTGTTTCTATAATCTTGTCATTGGTCTTTGTTATTTCATCTTGAATCTCCCGGGCTGTATACTCATTCATAAAGTTATGATTCCAAGAATGATTACTAATCTCACAGCCAAGTTCCAACTGTCTTGCCATTACAGCCTTTGTGTCCTCATTGATAAACTTTCCTATTAGGAAGAATGTAGCCACTACTCCGTATTCCTCCAATATGTCTAAAACCTTAGGTGTAGTATCAAGATTTGGTCCATCATCAAAAGTCAGTGCCACCAACTTTTTATCTGAGTAATTTTCATTCATTGCGTCCTCTCCTTAATAAAATAAGCTATATCATACATATCATGATATAGCTTTTATGTTATATGGTTTAACTATAAAAATATATTATCAAATACTAAGGGATAGGGCAAATAGAAATATTAATATTAATGGTATAAGTGAGTAGTTATAACTGATAAAGCCTTATACCATATTGTGTTGTTCTAATTGTTCCATAATCATACCGTCTACTTTCTCTTTATCCATATCCAAGGCAATTGAAAGCTCTCCATATAAGCAATCCTGTGCAATTCCAAGATACTTTTCATCAGTAAAAGTAAGTTTTTTTCCTTGAGTTAAGCGTTCTTGCTTTCTTTCATAAAGTGTCTTAATAATCCTTAACCACTCTGTAGAATCATGTGTCCTTAAAGCTACCTTATAAGCTTCTTCTCTTTGCTTATCATTTTCTATCCAAAGTAAAGGTATGTCAGGTATTTTATCAATCAGTTCCTGTGCTTCTTCCCTGGACATAACACTTCTCATTAATACTTTATCGTTATCTACCGGCGTATATAATGTACTGGATTTTGAAAATATTGGTTGAAGGGTATAGCATTCCATACTGGAATCAACTCCGGATATCTGCAATCCACCGATGTCTTCCACCCTACATACACCATGGTTTCCGTATATAATATAGTCTCCTATTTCAAACATTGTATCCCTCCTTCTGTTATGAAATATTAACATTAGTTCATCAGTACAACTTTATCCACTCAACACATTACTGTAATTATCTGTATCGTATATGAAATAAAATCATTTCTACTATATATCATAACAGAAATCAGACCACTTTGTCAGTGTAATATATGACTTTCGTTAAACTTGTTGGTTTTTATTGTTTATTTGACTTGTCCTCTAGTGTATTTACACAAAAAAACATATCAATTTGTAGTTAATATAAAGATAAGGTTGCCCTTTATATCATAAGATTGATATATTTAAGGCAACCCCCTCTAAATACTATATTATAATATGCCCATTTTTAGATAAGTTATTCCTTGGCTGATGGATCAATAGCATCCCTAAGTGCATCTCCTACAAAGTTTATACTTACCACCAGTAAAATAATCAAAACCCCTGCAGGTATCCATAACCAGAACTTTCCGGTCAGTATAGTTATGGATTCAGCTCCATTTAAGATATTGCCAAGACTTGCTGTTGGAGGTTGAACTCCCATTCCAAGAAAGCTAAGTGCCGCTTCATCTAATATGGATATTGCAAATACTGAAGTTGCATAAACAAGAACTGGGCCAATTGTGTTAGGTAATATCTCAGAAAAGAGAATATAGCGGTTTGGCATTCCTGCCACCACATCCCCCTTAATAAAATTAGTTTCCCGTAAAGATAATACATTACCCCTAACCAATCTAGCTGCTCCGGGCCAGTCCACTAAACCGAGGATTATAATAATATTCCACAGTCCAGGTTCAAATATTGCTGCTGCCACAAGTACCAATAATATATAGGGAAAGGACATAATGGTATCAGTTATACGCATAATAATTATGTCCACTATACCTCCAAAGTAGCCTGCTATTAATCCCAATATTACTCCGATTATACTGGATATAATTGTAGCAGCAAAGCCCACAAATAAGGATACCCTAGTGGCATACAATAGCCTGCTGAACATATCCCTTCCAATCTGGTCTGTTCCAAGCCAGTGTTCTTTAGAGGGTGGTCTAGAAAATGCCATACTAACTTCGTCGGGATCATAGGGGGCAATAAGTGGTGCCAAGATAGCCAGTATAGATATTATAACTAGAAAATACAGACTTACCACTGCCAGCTTATGCTTACGAAATCTTTTTATTATCATTTTAATATTGCTATTTTTATTATCTGAAGCGTCAGTATTTTGATTCATAAGTTACTCCATTTCCGTATTGCTTAATAACTAACTTAATAAAATAAACATCTCATTAGTATTTGATTCTAGGATCTACCAAGGCATACACTATATCTGTAATCAGGTTTGCAGCCAGTACCACCACGGCGGTAAGTAGACCAACTCCCATAATAACAGGATAATCTCTGCCTGTAATGGCATTCATAGTAATAAGCCCTAATCCAGGCCAGCTAAACACTTGTTCAATAATTACTGCTCCACCAAAAAGAGTGGGAATCTGCATACCGATTACTGTAACGATTGGTAACAAGGCATTGCGAATAGCATGTCTATTAATTGTTAGATAACGTCCGATTCCTTTTGATTTGGCTGTTCGTATATAGTCCATCTGCAATATTTCAAGCACTGCACTTCTTACATATCGAATGTTTGAACCTGCAATTGATATTGAAAGAACCAAGACAGGCATAATCATATGCCTAAGGATATCAATAATGCCCCCATCCCCTCCAGCTGTTATCATACCACTAGAAGGAAGCCATCCTAGATTAACTGTGAAGATATATATAAGAATTAGTGCCAAAAAAAAGCTGGGAATACTTGTTCCAAAAAAGGACATGGTTACAAAGGCATAATCCCTTTTGGTGTAACGATGTACTGCACTATATATTCCAATAGGAATGGCAATTATTAAGCCAACTATTAGGGAAGTGCCCATTAGTAAAAGCGTTGGTCCCAGATGCTCACCGATAATCTGGCTCACTGGCTGATAGCTTTTTATGGAATAGCCCAGGTTTCCTTGTAATACATTTTTTAGCCACAAAAAATACTGGACATACAAAGGTTTATCTAAGCCAAGCTGTATCTCTTTTGCCTGTAGTGCTGCTTGGGTAGTTTTTGGTCCTATCATCATTTCCAAAGGACTTCCGGCTAGATTCATTATTAAGAAATCCAGTATCGTAATACCTATCAATACTGGTAATGCAATCAATATTCTTTTTATAATATATTTAAGCATTCTCTACTCCTTTATCCAATACCACAGGGCAGGCCGCCTTATGGCTACTACCAGGTTTTATAGGCAGAAGCTTCGGTTCTAATATACTGCATGATTCAATGGCATGTGGACATCTAGTATGGAACCTGCAACCCCTTGGAGGATTAACTGCAGATGGGATTTCTCCCTTAAGTACTATTCTCTTTCTTCCTCTAAGCTGTGGATCAGCCAAAGGTGAAGCATCAAACAAAGCCCTGGTATAAGGATGAATGGGATTTATGAATATATCATTAGTATCTGCTATTTCTACAAACTTGCCAAGATACATAATTGCTATTCGATTACTGACATAGCGAACAGCTCCAAGACCATGAGCAATAAACACATAGGTTAACTTAAGCTCTTCTTGAAGTTGTTTTAAAAGATTTAATATCTGTGCTTGAACAGATACATCTAAAGCACTAACTGGTTCATCACATACTACTAGTCTAGGTTTTAGGGATAAGGCCTTTGCTATCCCCAGTCTTTGTCTTTGTCCCCCTGAAAACTCATGGGGATATCTATATTTCATGGTTTTTGGTAATCCTACCATATTAAGAAGTTTATTAATCTCATTATCTAGATCTTCTCTTTTTACAATCCCATGATAAAGCATTGGTGCTGCCAAAATATCATATATTTGCTTCCTTGGATTTAATGAAGAAGTAGAATCTTGAAAAACCATTTGTAATTGTGTTCTTATCTTGCGAAGTTGCCTAATGGACATACTTGATATGTCTGCACCCTGATAAATTATTTTCCCTTCCGTAGGTTTCTCTAAGGCTACAAGCTGACGTCCTATTGTTGACTTACCACAGCCAGATTCACCAACAATACCAAGGGTCTCCCCCTCATATATCTCAAAGTCCACACCATCGACGGCATGTACAACTTCCTTGTAGCTTCCCAAGTCTGAACCCTTTGTTGGGTAGTATTTTTTTAATCCTTCTACTTTCATCAAGGGTCTTCTATTTTCTTTATTACTCATAGACAAGCTCCCCCTTTTCTGCACGATGACATCTTACAAAATGATCAGACTCCATCTCGGATAGAACCTGTATTTCTTCGCAAAGAGGGACTTTATATGGACATCTGTCTGCAAATTTGCAACCTTTAATGGCTGAATAATCTTCAGGAACAGTTCCGGGAATTGAGGCAAGCTTTCTATTCTTATCATCATAAATACTGGGTATTGATTTAAGAAGAGCATTGGTATATGGATGATAAGGTTTATCAAATAACTGGTAAACAGATGCTTCCTCCATAAATTGACCAGCATACATGATGGTTACTCTGTCAGCAAGCTCTGCCACCACTCCAATATCATGGGTAATCAATATAATCGACATCTGAAATTCCTTCTGTAAATCCACCAAAAGCTTCATAATCTGCAATTGAATAGTAACATCCAAAGCTGTTGTAGGCTCATCAGCAATTATGAGCTTGGGATTACATGAAAGGGCCATAGCTATCATCACTCTTTGTTGCATGCCACCTGATAACATATGAGGATACTTCCTCATAATAGATCTAGGATCTGATAGTCCTACCTTTTTGATTATCTCAATTGCATATTCGTTAGCCTCTTTCTTATCATAACCCAGATGAATTCCAATGGACTCAGTTAGTTGCTTACCTATAGTAAGTACAGGATTCAAGCTATTCATGACATCTTGAAATATCATAGCAACTTCATTACCCCTAATTCTATCTAATTCCTTTTCACTCATATCTAATAGATTATTACCTTGGTAAAGAATCTTGCCTTTAATAATCCTTGCATTAGGTTTTAATAACCCAAGTATTGATAAGGCAGTTACACTTTTACCACAGCCAGACTCCCCAACAATAGACAGAATTTCACCTGGACCTACAGAAAAATTAATATTCTCTACAACAACCTTCTGCTTGTTTTCATCCACAAAGGCTATAGTTAAATCCTCCACTTGCAATAAGGGTTTCATCTGCCTTATCCACCTTTCTTGTGCTTTCTTGGCTTTTTAATTAGGTATCCCTAACAAGCCTACTTGTTAGGGATACCATTGTATATTAAAACCTAGTTTGTTATTTCCCACTCATGAACATTAATAAATGTTCCGTATACATCAGGTACTGCATTCTTCAGCCTGTTTTTAACACCACCTATGGCACTTATAACATAGGCTGAAATCATAGGTGCCTCTTCTTGAACATAATCAGTAACAATTCTGTATTGTTTCCTAATTTCATCTAAGTCATTACTCTTTTGAGTAATGTCCAGGGCTTTTGCAACTTCATCTTCATAATATCTGGTCCAACCAGCTTCTGAAAGTAACCAGCTAACATCAGTATAAGGATCAACTGGAGCATAGGTATACTGTACTGCTAGAAGGTCAAATTCTCCTGTTCCTGCAATTGATAGTAATGTTGCTATATCTACTGTGTTAATCTTAATGTTAAGACCAAGTTCACCTAGTTTTGCTGCTATAAAGCTTGCTATCTGAACAAATGTAGTATCACCACTATTCACATAAAACAAAAGCTCAGTAGACTTGTCCCATCCATCAGCTTCAGCCTCGCTAATAAGCTGTGCCGCCTTATCAGGATCATAAGCTACAGGTGTCACTTCTGGATCATAGAAGGGTCCTGCACTTGCTAAGAAACCATCTACAACTTCTCCTTGGCCCTTTAATAAATCATTCAGTATAGTCACACGATCAATTCCATACAAAATTGCCTTACGAATTCTTGCATCAGTAACTCTCTCTGTATTAAAGAATATTGACTGATTGGTAATTGGTGTTCCGTCATAAACAGTTATATTCTCTAGAGCTCTTACAGAATCATAATCTTCTTGCAGTATTGCACCTGTTGTTTGCTGTACAAGATCAATCTCACCAGATCTAAGACCTGCTAGAAGCTGGCTAGCAGTTACCACTTTAATATTTAAATTCTTTATCTTAGGAGCTCCCATAAAGAAGTTCTCATTTGCCTCTAAGGTTACATAATGATTAAGGTCTACATCCTTTATAGCATATGGACCACTTACGACAGTAGGAGCATTAAACCAATCATAGGATAATAAATCTTCCTTTGGTACATCCTTAAGAACATGCTTGGGTAAGGTGAGAATATATCTTCCATAAATATTCTTAAAGGAATGAAGTGCCATTTCTGATTTTGTGGTTATTTGCACTGTATGTTCATCTAGGGCAACTACACCACTAACTGAATCTGCTCCAGATTCAACGTATCCATTGTCACCGGTTCCTACGATTTTTTCTATAGACATACCAGTGCTTCCAATCTCAGGGCTTGCCCAAAGTAAGAAGGTAAATAATACGTCCTCTGAAGTTATTTTTTCCCCATCAGACCAAACTGCATCTTCATTCAAATGGATTGTAAAAGTCTTATTATCCTCAGTAGTTATATCATCTGCCAACTGACCTACAAACTCCAGCTCACTGTTAAGTTCCATTAAAGGCAGGAATTCTAATGATGTTGTATGTTTTACTACTTCTGTTCCATCCTGAAGTAGAGGGTTTACAGAGCTTAAGGAATCTGTTACCCCAATGTTGATAATATCAACAGATGTTCCATTGGAATTATTTTTCTTTGAACAAGCTGTAATAGATAATACAGCCACTAATACAAATGACCAAATCATAATATATTTTCGTTTATTCATATAATCACCAATCCTTTCTATTTGTAATTAATGTTTACTATTAGCTTTCTAAATATGTTTACTGCTGCCTCTT
This sequence comes from Clostridiales bacterium, assembly GCA_012518935.1. Lineage (GTDB taxonomy): Bacteria > Bacillota > Clostridia > Lachnospirales > Lachnospiraceae > Mobilitalea. The sequence continues at coordinate 9,607 of JAAYRE010000146.1, read as the reverse complement.
ATCTTTTGAAATGCGATCCTTTCTTCTTTGTTGTGAAGATATATAATACCACATTTCTTAAATCCATTCTTAGCAAGGAGATTCTGCATGATGATATTGTCTCTGTGGGTATCAATTCGGACGTTACCACATTTCTCAAAAGCCCAATTTAGGCAAAAGGTTGCAACCCCTTTTTTATGACTTGCTGATGCTATTCTATGAACTACACCATATTCACTGTCATCAATCCAATTGCCCTCATATATAGATAGGTATGTGGGATCGGGACCTATGTTAAAATAAAACACACCTACAATCTGATTCTCGTCCAGTGCCACATAACTTTTCCCTTCTTGAATATCATCTTTTATTAACTTAACATTCGGATATGAGTTCCCCCATTGGTGAGGATTGCCATTCTCCCTCATATAGGTTCTAGCATTTTCGTAAATCTCCATAACCTTATCCAAATCATCTAACTCAGTCTTTCTTATTTTCAAGTCTTATCTCCTTACATAATAGATTTAATGAACACTATTCTACAACAAAGATTAAAAAAGTGCAATCAGCCTTTACATTATTATCAAATGTAAACAAACCCCATTATAAGCATTTTTAATTCGCTTAACAATGGAGTTTGTTATAAATTAAGTAATTTTATTTATTAACTTCTTAGAATTTTATCCATAGACTTACCCTTTGCTAACTCATCAATTAGCTTGTCCAAATAACGGATTTCCCTCATTAATGGTTCTTCAATATTCTCCACTCTAACACCGCATACTACCCCTTTTATTAGTTGACGTGCGGGATTTAACTGCGAGGCTTCTGAAAAAAATGTTTCAAAGTTAGTTTCATCCTCCAACTTTCCCTCTAACTCTTCCTGACTATATCCGGTTAACCAACGGATAATTTCATCGACTTCCGCTTTAGTACGGCCCTTTTTCTCTGCCTTGGCTACATATAATGGATAAACCTTTGAAAATTTCATTGTATATATATTATTCCTTGCCATGATACCTCCTATCTAGAATCCTTATAGATCTTATAAAAATTACTTTACAATAATTTCTTTATTTCAATTATATTGCCTCCCTAAATCTAATTTTATTCCAAATAGATTATTAGCATAGGGTATTCTTATAATCAATTCTATTGTTAGAAATGTCATAAAATATGAACCTAACATAGGAATCAGAAAAAGAATCCATGTGCTATCAGTATAAGAATATATTAGAAATTGGAATAAAACAATCCAAATAAAATGAAATATGTAAAAAGGAAACGAACGGGAACTTAAGTATCTGCTTAATCTATTATTATGGTTAAATATGCTTTACTCAACAATTATTTACATGCCTAACAAACAAACCCCATTATGTGCATCTCTAACATGCTACCTAATGGGTTGATAAAGCAAATTCAAAAGTGACTATTTTTTAATTCCTACCTAACAAGCTGTAGTTATTTATATATAAATCATTAATCAACAAATGTTTGTCACTTATAGATTGAACAAGTGTGTTAGAATAATATTATAGATGAAAATTGATAATATCTACTTGAATAAGTGAATGTAGATATATGGACATATAGGAGATTTGACTAGATATGAAATGGCTAAATGAGAAAAACAAAAACAGTTTGATTAATATAAGCATTATAGTAATACTTGCGGTACTTCTTCTAACTACCTTTCCAAAGCTTAATAAGCAAAGAGAAGGATTGGATGGACAAATGGCTCCTTCCTCAGGTAATACAAGGGTAGAAGGTGATGAAGGGGTTTCTCAGCAGCAAGAGGCTTCTGAGTCTGATTTAACAGAACAAGCAGAAGAGCCACTTGCTGAAGAAGTGACTTTTGAAGCCAAGGATGATATGGTAATAACAAAGCCAGGTGTCAACTTAAGAAAGGGTAACTCTACAGAAACCGAGATTCTTACCACCTTATCTGAAAGCACTAGGCTCAAACGTATAGGCTACCATGAAGATTGGACCATGGTAGAATATCAGGGTTTAACCTGCTATATAGCCACTTATCTTGTTACAGAAGAATCGGATAATACATCATCAGAAGAACATGCATCTTCACAAGTTGATGAAGAAGATATATACAAGGAGATGGCACAAGGAGATGAAGGGGTGAAAGAACCTGCTAGAGACAATGGTAAGCTTATAGTTATTGATGCCGGTCATCAGGCAAAGGGTAATTACGAAAAGGAGCCGATAGGACCTGGTGCTAAGGAAACAAAGCCCAAGGTTTCAGCAGGAACTACAGGAGTAAGTACAGGTTTACAAGAATACAAGCTAAATCTCACAGTATCCCTAAAATTAAAAGAGGAGCTCCTTAGTAGAGGATATCAGGTGCTTATGATTAGAGAGACCCATGATGTGGACATGTCAAACTCAGAACGTGCAAAGGTAGCAAATGAAGCAAATGCTGATGCCTTCCTACGAATCCATGGCAATGGTATTGATAATTCCAAGATAAATGGCGTAATGACTATATGCCAGACCAAATCCAATCCTTACAATAGCAGTTTGTATAAGGTTAATCGCAAGCTATCAGATAATATTTTAGAAAATATTTTATTACATACTGGAGCTAATAATAAAGGTGTTTGGGAAACAGATACCATGAGCGGAATCAACTGGTGTACTGTTCCGGTAACAATTATAGAAATGGGATATATGTCTAATAAGAAAGAGGATGAGCTTTTGGCTACAGATAGCTATCAGGATAAAATCGTACAGGGAATTGCAGATGGCTTGGATGATTTTTTTGAAGATTAGTAACTTTCTAAAACACCCTATCACTTTAACATGATAGGGTGCATTTTAACATATTAAGCTTTCTTTATTGGTATTAATACTTGATACCCTAATCCCTCGGGATAATGTCGCTGGTAGTCTTGACACTAGTTTGCAGACAGCTATGATTAACGCTTCAACAACATACCTTTTTTACCTTAAAACTCCTCCTTAACTCTCTGTAGTTGTTGCGATTTACCTTTTTCAAACTCTTCCCATCTCATACTGCCTAAATTTTTTTATAATCTCAACATATAGTGCAATTTCCTCAAGCGTTCTCTGCATTCCAGCAAGATAGATGTCTGCTACTGGCTGGGAATAAACTTTTTTGAACAGTTTCAGCACTTTACCGTCTCCAGCATCAAATATTTCAGCAGTATTCCCTGTTGCTATCGGATATCAGATACCAATACATTCACTCCTTCTATTGAATCTTAACTCTTCCAGTTTTTTAGCTTTATTATAAGCCTTGTATAAAAACTCTTCTGCTGACAAATCCTTGTAGTCCCAATTCATAGGCTCTAAGGCTGTCGCACCTGAATAATTTGTTTCTGCAATATCTACCATGATAGCAGACCAATCAATCATTCCATCAAAAGGTAACTGGTGCTGACCATAGCCTCCCCCGTTATCGTGCAAATGTAATGCCATCATCCGAGAACCGAACATTGATAACAAATCATCACCCGAATTATAGTTCTTGTGATGACAGCAATCATAGCAAAATCCTATATGTGGGGAATCAACTTGCCCTAGCACATACGACAAATTAGCAAAGTTACGTAGGTTCTCAAGTGCAACATTGACTCCGAGCCACCCCGCTTTTTCTGCTATTCTCTTTAATCTATCTAATCCTAATTCGTTACATGGATAACTATCGTCTGGTAGATGAACTACCATTGTTGGGATCTCAAATTCAGCACAATTTTTAATACATTGTATATAACAATCGGTTAAGGTTTCACCGTCCAGATTGTCAAGCCAAAGGTTGTTCTGGCTTTGAACTGGTGTATGTATATTTTCTATATCAAGACCTGCTTCTCGGGCAATTCTTGGTCCATTACGGTAATCATTCCAACCACAAGCGTCACGACCAAAGCCATTACTCCACCATAGCAAAACACCATCAAACCCAGCTTCCTTTATTAACTTATAACGTTCCCTAATATTAATTTCATATCCAAACCAATCATAAATGGTAATCATCTTTCCTCCCCATATACAATTAAAAAACATCTCTAGCAATTATTGTATACCATTAATATCCATAATTCCATTACAGATTTTATACCTATATAAATCGCCTACAAGCTAAAATCTTGTTCAGTCCATTAAAAACATGGTGTATTACACAAAAGAATAACACAAGACATCACTAATAATCTACATTGTCATAGATATTCGCATATGCTATACTCGACTTAATATATGGAGGATTTATCCTCTTAAAACATAAGGAGGGGAAATCCTCCTTAAAAAACCAAGGAGGGGAAATCCTCCTTAAAAACCAAGGAGGATGGGTATGAATAATTTAAAGGCATTTCATGTTACTATGGGTCCAGCCAAATGTAGCGTGGACTTAGGTGTAGGTAGCGAGCGTGGCAGTTATGTAAATCAGGATTATATTTTGCAAAAACTTGGAAGACCCCATAGGGCAATTAATCTAATGTACTGTTATTATCCTCTGGATAAAGGATGGCCAGTTCGTGCTAGTATAGCCCATGCTAGTGATGATGTATCCTTTGCCTGGGATTACCCCTATGATGATTACTTTCCCTATATGGGTGGCTTAAACGGAAATTTACAGGATGAACCCTTCAACTTTATGAGGGATGTAAGAAGACATGGACAGGATGTTCTTCTTACCTTAACTATTGATCCCAATGTATCAGATGACCATCTAATTGCTATTGCAAAGGATCTAACAACCTTTGGGCGAATGTTCCTGCGTATTAATCACGAAGCAACTGGCGACTGGTTCTCCTTCAATAAACGCTGTACATACCAGGAGGTAGCAGATTTCTTTGTACGTTTTCATAAGATCATCAAGGATTATGCACCTAATGTTAAAACCATTCTCTGCATTGGGGGAATTGAGGATTTAGAGAAGGAAGAGATGGAGAAAGAAGAAGAATTTACTGAGGCTGTACGTCAAACTGATATCTGGTCAGTTGACAAATATATGGCCCTCCATTGGGGCTGGCCCTATGACGTAGCAGAACGTGGTGGCAGTACTCATAAAAGAGATACAGTTGAGAAAATATATAATTTAACAAAACGTAGCTATGAACGTTTTAGCTATCTATGTGGAGGAATTCAAAAGCCCATGGTAATGTCAGAATTCAATGCTGATGGTGATGTTACAGGACCCTATGACCAGGCAAAAATGATCCGGGAATTCTGTGATATGGTGAAAAATGAGCCTGCTAGCTGGTTTTCCGGTTTTACCTTCTACCAGTTTAGAGATGACGGCAGACTGGGTCTAGAGATAACCGATCCTAACAATAATGAGGTAGGCATAGAACAACCTGCCATGAAAACCTATAAGGATATTATTCATGAGGATTATTTCAAGCCGAGTATGACAGTGGCAGAGGAAGCTACCTTCCCTGTAACACTTCGCTGGGGTGGTTCAGAGGATTCCACTGGTCTATCCATCCCCCTTCATTTTGATGGAAACCCTCATGTTGCAGAAGTGATTTTTGATGATGAAATAAAAGATTTAAACCTAATGATGGAACTGAATGGACGTTGGTTCTACAAAGCTCCAGGTGTAAAGATCATCGACCTGATGCCAGCTTTCTTTGAGAAGCCCCTGGTAGATGCCTGTGTTCTTGACTTAAAACTCTTCGCACCTCCTGCAAGTGGTGAAAATGATCCTTCCCAAGGGAAAGACTGGGTTGTGAATTATTATACTCAGATTAAGAAATGCCCTGACTTTCGTTTGAGATTTGAACCTATTGAGCTATAAGCATTCACATAGTAAGGTAGAGTTTCGCTTGCGAAACTCTTGCACTTAATCCGGCCATAATTACTGGCAAACGAACTTTCTATTCCATAAAAAGAGAACCCTTTGGTTCTCTTTTTGTATGTTGATAAGTACTCCACTTTTTCCTTTTAATTTTAATTCTTGTTCTATATTTAATCCCTATTAGCTAGTTATTTTTTTCGGAAACGTTAAGGTAAACTTACTTCCTTTATTTATTTCCGATTTAACCGTAATATTACCATTAATACTTGTCATATTTTCTTTTGCTATATATAATCCTAGACCATCTCCGGACAAGCCTAAGGATTTGTCCGGCTTATAATATGCATTAAATATTTTATCCAAATCCTGTTTAGCAATTCCTAATCCGTTATCCTCTATAGTCAAACTGATCATGTCTTGACCTACCAGATAAGATACAGTAACTATACCAGCTGGATTTGTAAATTTGTATGCATTAGTTAATGTGTTGTATATCGCCTGGCTTAATAGGTATTTATCAGTCCTTACTATTACTTTTTCTTTTGCATTGAAGTTGAAATCGATATTTTTCTTTTCAAACTGAGCTTTAAGACCATTTACAATCTGTTTAATCATCTGACTTAACTCAAATTCCTCTATATTAATAGGACTTTCCATTTTTTCAGCATCAATCATACTACTCATATTAGTAATAATTTCTGTTATGTTTTCAATCTGATTTTCGCAAACTCGTATTTCCTCAGGGGTAAACTCAATTATGCCATCCTCTATCCCTTCTAGATGTGTTCTTAATATGGTAAGTGGTGTTCTGGTCTGGTGAACCAATTCATCAATCAAGGTTTTTCTGCTTTTTTGTTTAAGTTTCAACCTTGCCTTTAAGGATTCTAGACTTTGTTGTATCACCTGTATTTCCTTTACCTTGGACTTGTTAGGTAGTGTGTCATTGCCTATGTCAAGATCCTGTGCCATTTTGGAGGTATAGATCAAATCTCTGCTCATTCTATAACTGACTAGTATTCCAATCCCTATTGCTACCATTAGCACAATTACAATTGAAATGATACTGTTTTTTAGAAGTGAAGATTGAAAAGCCCACATTGTAGCTGAATTTTCAACAGAGCTATATTTTGATATATTTACCTGCCCAATTACTTTTCCACTATCAATGATTTTTGCATGATCAACCTCTTCGGACTGAGAATTAATCCTACCTCCCATCATATGCCCCATCATTCCATGCATAGAATAATTACCTACATAGGCCTGAGCAATAGTATTAACATCAGAAATCAGATTGCCTTCAACATCATAGACTTTTATTCTTGTAATAGGATCAACCAAATGGGTCTCTAGTTCAATAGATATTTGACTTGGTGAGTAATTTTCATCTTTTAATTTATTGGATAGATAGTCCACAATTTGATTAAAATGTTGGTCATAGTTATCTTTGATATAATCTTTAAAATATTTACTTGTCAGATTACTGAGAACAAAAGTATTTATTACAACAGAAATAATAGCAATTAGAATTAGCACAAGCAACCATTGCTTTTTTACCGTCATTTGCTATCACCTCCGAATATATAGCCTGCTCCATATTTCGTGATTAGAATTTTAGGATTTTTGGGATCATCTTCTATCTTCTGCCTAATTCTCTTAATAAAGCTATCTATGTTTCTGTCATATCCTTCGTAGTCACTACCATATGCCAGCTCAATCAATTGTTCTCTAGTAAGAACTTGTCCCTTATTTCTAAATAAAACAAACAACAGCTTATATTCCGCTGCTGTCAGCACAATCTCCTTGTTGTTTTTAACAAGCTTCATTCCCTTCGTATAGAGTTTTAAATCCTGGTAACTATATACGATTTCATCTGTTTCCTTGTATATTCGTTTTATAAAAACCTGAATCCGTTTCATTAATTCCCTGGGACTGAAGGGTTTAATGACATAATCATCTGCACCTATTTCGAAGCCTTTTAAACGGTCCACTTCCTCCTGTTTTGCTGTTAACATGATTACTGGTACATCTGATATTCTCCTAATTTCCTTTAATACTTCAAACCCACTGATTCCGGGCATCATAATATCAAGTAGAACAAGATGAAATTCCTGCTTACCAAACATCTCCAGAGCCTCAAAACCATTACTGGTGACTACTACTTTGTAGCCTTCCTTAGTAATATACTTCATTAATATATCACTAATTTCTTTTTGGTCTTCTACCACAAGAATCTGATAAACCATCCCTATCACCTCGTTCTACCTAATCTACTGAATATTTTAACGATCTAGCAAGCTCTTTCTTCTGTAGAATTCTTCTTCTGAAATCTCACCTTTTACAAATTGTAATTTTAAAACTTCAAAAGCTTCGGAAGTCGCCTCTTTCTTCTTATTATTAACAAATATATATATAAGTAAAGCAATTGTTATAATTAAGCCAACTCCAATTATAAAGTTCCATCCACTGTTAAAATGTACAAAACCTTGGCATAAATCCTTATTATTAACTCCTTGATTAAAATATCTGTGCATCATAGTTATACCTCCTAGTAAATTTTCTTATTATCATAATTATCAAGCTCCTATAAATTAAGTAGTTTTGTTTCTATGTTCTTATTGTAAATGATAATTATGGTTGAATTATGGACAGAAAAATCTTTCCTAGAAAGGATTAGTAGAAATAGATTGATATTGTTTCGGTGAGGATCCTGCATATTTAGAAAAAGTACGGGAAAAGTTTGAGTAATTATTAAATCCAACCATATCACATACATCACTGGGAGGATGACCTTCACGTAAAAACCTTTGTGCAAGGTTTATTTTTTTAATAATTATATATTGCTGAATCGAAATGCCCGTAATTTTCTTAAAGCACCGACTAAGATAAGTTCCATTTAAGTGAACATTATTTGCCAGATCCTGGATTGTTATTTTTTCAGTTAAATGCTCTTCTATGTATAAAAAAGTATCTGCAATAGAAGCTGGTAAGTTATCCCCATATTCAATCCTGTCATTACATATAAGTTGTTGATTTAATAATAATAGAACTTGCTGAATATAAATTTTACTGAGTATATCACTGCCAAATTCGTCAGACTTAAGTGCCTTTTGTAACTTTAAAGCATAATCTGTAAATTGCATGATTTGATCAGGTTCCACTTGAAAAACATTCAGTTTGTTTTGTTCAGAATGATGAAAACATGTAGAAAGATCTGTTTTTACACTACTTAGCTCTTTCATAACAGATTCTCGAATATTAATAACTATTCGGTCATAAGTTTCTGGAGTTAATAGTACACCGCAATGAAATGTATAAGGAGCTAAGCATATTATATCTCCTGGTCGTATTCTTTTTCCGTTATTTTCAGTGTAATAATTCATTTCACCATCAAGCATTATTAGAATTTCATAACCATCATGATTATGAAAACGTCTATTCGGAGATAGGTTAATGCCACTAACATTAAAATCTGGTCTATCGGCATGTGAAATTGTTTTAAGTTCACATATTATATCAGAATCAAGAACACAAAAGTATTTACTTAAGTGAGATTCCATAATCGCTCCTCCTACAAAATACTCTGTTTACTTCTTTCTCATGTTCCATATGGACGCTCCTTGATTTATAAATCTCCATACTAATGAACATCATGTATAATAGCAATATTTTATATCATATATAGCAATAATGCAAATTCATTCCAAAGTAATTCATGCCGATTGATTTTTAAATTTGTCGGGGCAATCAAAACCACCGGCTTAGCCGGTGGTTTGCTCAGCCCTATAAGGGCTGGTACCGGCATGAGTCTAAAGACTCTCTGAATAGCTCGCCAGCCGCACCTTATTT
>JAAYRE010000145.1 GCA_012518935.1 Clostridiales bacterium | reverse complement strand
TTTTGAACAAATTGCACAATAATTCCGTACCAGACGGACATTTGCTGCCTAGGGGTAATACTTTTTTGTATATTTTTGAAATATTTGTTGCAATTTAAAAAATATTATATTACAATGATACTCAAATTCTTTTACAAGAGAAAATAAGAATTATAAGGAAGGTGCATTATGGCATTAACATTATCAAAGAAGGCTCAAGCAGTAAAGCCTTCATCTACTTTAGCTATTACTGCCAAAGCAAAAGAAATGAAAGAAAAGGGTATAGACGTTGTAGGTTTTGGTGCGGGAGAACCTGATTTTAATACACCAGATAATATCTGTGAAGCTGCAATTAAGGCTTTAAAAGATGGTTTTACCAAATATACACCTGCATCAGGAACCTTAGAACTTCGTAAGGCTATAAGTGAAAAATTTAAATATAATAATCTTAATTATGAACCAGACCAAATAGTAGTTAGTAACGGTGGAAAACATTCTTTAACAAATGTATTTTCAACTATATTAAATCCTGGTGATGAAGTAATAATTCCAACACCCTATTGGCTATCCTATCCTGAGATTGTTAAGCTGGCTGATGGCATTCCTGTATTTGTAAGAGCTGACAAATCACAGAATTATAAGATTACTGCAAAACAGCTTGAGGATGCATGTACGGATAAGACAAAAGCCTTAATTCTAAATTCACCAAACAACCCCTCAGGAATGGTTTATACTAGGGAAGAATTAGAAGCCATAGCTGAAGTGGTGGTAAGAAAGGATATTTATGTTGTTTCGGATGAGATGTATGAAACCTTAATATATGGTGATGAAGAACATATTAGCATTGCATCATTAAATGATGAGATTTACAAACGAACAATTACCTGTAATGGTGTTTCAAAAAGCTATGCAATGACAGGCTGGAGAATTGGCTATACTGGCTCAACTAAAGAGATAGCTAAGGTTATGGGTAGTATACAAAGTCATCAGACATCTAATCCTAATTCTATTGCTCAAAAGGCAGCCTTGGAGGCCTTAGTTGGTCCACAGGATTTTGTTAAATCCATGAAGAAAGAATATGAAAGACGTAGAGATTATATGTCTGAGCGTATTGCAAATATGAAGCACATATCAGCTGTAAAGCCCCAGGGAGCATTTTATGTATTCGTAGATATAAGCAAGACATTTAATAAAACATATAAGGGGCATAGGATTAATGATGTAGATAATCTTGCCAAGATACTTATTGAGGATTATAAGGTTGCGGTAATTTCCTGTGATGATTTTGGATTCAATGATCACATCCGCCTATCTTATGCAATATCTTTAGAAAACATTAAAAAAGGCTTAGATAGAATTGAAGAATTCTTAGAACAGTTAACATAATAAATTTATGTTTAGATAAATACTTAGGTAGTGTGAATACAAATTATTGTAAATATACTACCTATTTTTTCTTATTTATGTTATTATAAAATAAGATATGAATCCCTATAAATGAAATAATATATCTTATGCGTTTATTAATTAGTGCACTATAAAGAGGATTTGTGTACTATTCTTTATTGTTAGATTATTAAGATAATTTTAGAGAGGTATAACTATGTCTATATTTGGATTTATCGGTGTGGGAAACATGGGCTCAGCTATTTTAAAATCTTGTTCTGAGACCTTTGGAAAAGATAAGATAGTATATTATGATCTATCAAGTAAGAATTGTGAAGCCATTAGTAGTAAGCTCAACATTGAACCGGAAGAAAATAATGCTTCAGTATTAAAGAAGAGTAAGTATATAATACTTGCCGTAAAACCGCAAGTTATAAAAAAGGTATTATATGAAATAAAACCTGATATAAAACCTGACCACGTTATTATTTCCTTAGCTGTTGCTGTATCTATACAATCTATTAAACAGATTTTAGGACATTCTACAAAAGTAGTAAGAACTATGCCCAATACCCCAGCCCTAATTTCAAAAGGAACAACTGGCGTAAGTTTTTCATCCGATGAATTTACCGATGATGAGAAAGCCATAATAAATCGTTTTCTCTTGTCTTTTAGTAAATACGAGGTATTTGATGAAAGTCTTATGAATGCTGTTACCTGTGCTAGCGGAAGTTCTCCTGCATATGTATATATGTTTATAGAAGCCTTGGCAGATTCAGTAGTAAGCTTAGGCATACCTCGAGATAAAGCCTATAAGCTGGTAGCCAATACTGTTCTTGGTTCTGCAGCTATGGTTTTAGAGACGCAAATGCATCCTGGACTCTTAAAGGATCAGGTATGTTCTCCGGGAGGAACTACAATAGCTGCAATTAAATCACTAGAAGAATATGGCTTTAGAAATGCTCTTATGAAAGCAACAGATGCCTGTTATGAGTCTGCTAATGAAATATCCAGTGCTAACAACAATTAAAATTTAAACCTATGACATAATTAAGAGGTGCTTAGATGGAAAAACACAAACGAATAAAGAGAGAATTATCTTTTAAGGGTAATATTGTAGATTTTTATAGTGATACTATTGAGATAGATAATAATAAACAAGTAATATTTGATTATATCAATCATAAGGGTGCATCAGCCATGGTAGCAGTGGATTCTGAAGGGAAAATCCTAATGGTTCGTCAGTATAGAAATGCTATTGATAATTTTACTTTAGAGATTCCTGCAGGTTCTAAGGATCCGGGTGAGGATAACCTTACTTGTGCCATTAGAGAATGTGAGGAAGAAACAGGCTATAAGCCCCAGGATGTAAAACATTTGGTAGATGTACATACTACTGTAGCTTTTAGTAATGAACTAATCAGGGTATATTATTCTACTAATCTAGTAGCTTCCAAACAGCAACTGGATGAAGATGAATATATAGATATAGAACGTCATTCTCTGGATGATTTAGTATCAATGATATTTGCTGGTAACATAACTGATGCCAAGACTATTGCTGCCTTACTAGCATATAAGACAAAGATGAATTTGTAAAAGCATCAAATAAAGAGTAATAAGCTTGTTCTATTTCATAAATCCTGTCATATTTATCTATAGATGGATATAAGTTCAAATATAGATAAGGCGGGAATGATTTGTGAAACATATAAGACAAAAATTACAAAGACTGAATGTGGTTCAAATTTCAGTCATCTTAGTGATTATAGGATTATTTTTGGGTGTTTTCTTTGCCAATATACTACAATCATATTATTATGATAGAATGATGAATTACCATAATGTGATTTTTTCTGAAATAGTAAGGGAAAAAATTAATTATTCACAATTGTTTTTCTATATACTTAAAGAAAATTTAAAAGAATTTATGGTATTTTGGTTATTATCCATAACTATTTTAGGAATACCCTATATGGTTTTAAGATTAATATATTTTGGTTTTTCCCTTGGTTTCTTTATTTCTGTAATTGCTATGCAATATGGATTTAAAGGGATGTTACTTATTCTAGTTTACGAATTTCCCCATGGTTTAATATACATACCTGTGATTTTGCTAAGTTTGTACAAAGGATTTGTTCTTTGTAGGTCTATATACTACGACAATAGAAACATTACAGATACAATAAGGTCCCTTTTAAAGTCTTATATTCTTTTAATAATATTTCTTATAGCACTATTATTGCTGGGAAGTTTTTTAGAAGCATATGTTGGCTCTTTTTTCCTTAAGAAAACTCTTGGATTTTTTATATAATTCTTTGATATATAAGCAAATGAGGAGGTTAGGAATGACAAGTCAAATTGAGGATTTTACTAAATATCTGAAAGAAGTTAAAAATGCTTCACAGAACACAATAAGTGCTTATAAGAAGGACTTAATGAAAATGCAATCATTTCTTATGGCTCAGGGGATTAGTGATGTTTCTAAAATAACTGAGACAAGCCTAAATTCCTATGTCTTATCTTTAGAAAAAAATGATATGTCACCGGCTTCTGTATCAAGACATATCGCATCAATAAAATCCTTTATTCTTTTTTTGTTGAAGAATGGCCTTATCAAGGGAGATCCATCTGAAAGAATCAAAGCCCCAAAAGTTATAAAAAAGTCCCCTAAGATTCTTAATGAAAAACAAATAGTGTCATTACTTAATCAGCCTGATACTAATACTAATAAAGGAATCAGGAACAAAGCAATGTTGGAGCTTATGTACGCAACTGGCATGAAAGTATCAGAAATGACCAACGTAAAAGTAACTGATGTTAATATAATGGGAAGTTATCTAACTTGTGGGGACAAGCAGGAGAGAAATATACCATTTGGTAGGACAGCAAGAAAGGCCCTAAAAGCTTATTTGGATATTAGAAGCAGTTTATACAATAACACTGATAATGAATATCTATTTTTAAATAACCATGGTGAACAGTTAAGCAGACAAGGCCTATGGAAGATACTAAAAGGATATGCAAAAGAAGCAGGAATTCAAGATATTAATCCAAGTATAATTCGTAATTCTTTTGCTGCCCATATGATAGAAAACGGAGCAGATATAGGAGTTGTTCAAAAATTTCTTGGCCATACAGATATCAGTAATACACAGATTTACCTAAGTCGTAATAGTCAAAATAGCCGTGAGGTTTATATGAATTCCCATCCCAGGGCAAAACGCCAATAGTTATATAAAATCAAAAAAGACTGTTGAATGAAATTTTTATCATTACAACAGTCTTTTTATTTGCTATGCATTTCATTCGTTGTTTATATACTATCTGCAATAGTATATATTAATTTTTCTGAATCTGCCCATCCAAGGCATGGATCTGTAATAGATTTACCATATACTTGACCTGAAACTTTTTGATTACCTTCTTCAATATAGCTTTCAATCATTACGCCTTTTACCAATTTTTCAATATCTTTAGATATTCTTCTACTATGAAGAACTTCTTTCACAATACGGATTTGTTCAGAATACATTTTATTGGAATTAGCGTGGTTGGCATCTACCATAGTAGCAGGATATTGCAGATTTCTTTCCTCGTACATATTTAATAGACGATATAAATCCTCATAGTGGTAATTAGGTATTGATTGTCCATGTTTATTGACAGCCCCTCTTAAAATTGTATGGGTTAGAGGATTTCCAGAGGTTTTAACTTCTGATTTTCTATATAGAAATGTATGACTTCCCTGGGCTGCCACAACGGAGTTCAACATTACCGTAAAATCGCCACTGGTGGGATTTTTCATACCTGCTGGTATGTCCATACCGCTTACCGTAAGTCTATGCTGTTGATTCTCAACAGAACGGGCACCTACTGCCACATAGGATAGGACATCTTGAACATAAGGATAATTCTCTGGATAGAGCATTTCATCGGCAGCTGTTAGACCTGTTTCGGCAATAGCCCTAAGATGCATCTTTCTCATTGCAATTAATCCTTCTTGAATATCAGGTTCCTTCTGTGGATCAGGTTGATGGACAATTCCTTTATAGCCTTCCCCTGTGGTTCTAGGCTTGTTAGTATAAATTCTAGGTATTAATATTAACTTATCCTCAACCTTCTCTTGAACTTTCGCCAGTCTTGTTACATAATCACATACTGAATCTTCGTTATCAGCAGAACATGGCCCAATTACAACAAGAAACTTATTGCTTTTGCCTGTAATTATATCCTTAATCTTCTTATCCCTATCCTCTTTTACTTTAACATACCTAGGAGGTAGAGGATAATTTTGCAACAATTCTTCTGGTGATATTACTTCTTTAATAAATTCAAAACTCATAATTCCCTCCGTTTCTGATATAACTATCTATTATCATTAGAAAATACTAAATAATCATTGTAAGTTGATATATTGTATAATGTTTTAATATATTCGTCAATGATTTATAGATTAAATCTTAAAGTCTCTCTTAATTTAGGTCAAATAATTAAGGTTAGAGAACTAAGGTCAATTAATTAGGGGTCAAATAATTAAGGTAAAAGAACTACATTATATTACTATAATGTAATATAATATATTTATGAAGCTAGTAAAGAATACTTGTGATATTCGTCATGTTAGTTAAAGGGGTGATTAGAATGAATATGTATGATTTAATTAATAAAAAGAAAAATAAAGAAGAACTAAGTAAGGAAGAAATTAATTATATTATTGAAGGGTATACAAAGGATGAGATACCTGATTATCAGATGTCTGCATTCTTAATGGCAGTATGTCTTAATAAAATGACCCAAGAAGAGACAGCTAATTTTACCCTTGCAATGGCTAGTAGTGGTGATATTTTGGATTTATCAGCTATAAAAGGAGTTAAGGTTGATAAGCATAGTACAGGTGGTGTGGGAGATAAGACATCACTTATCCTAAGTCCCATGGTAGCTTCATTGGGAGTGCCTGTTGCAAAGATGTCTGGAAGGGGCTTGGGTCATACCGGTGGTACTATTGATAAACTAGAAAGTTTCCCAGGATTTTCAACTAGCTTAACTACGGAGCAATTTATCAAAAATGTTAATGATATTAAGTTAGCTATTGTTGGCCAGACTGCCAATCTAGCTCCGGCTGATAAGAAAATATATGCCCTAAGAGATGTAACTGCAACTGTAGATAATATATCCCTTATTGCTTCTAGTATAATGAGCAAGAAACTTGCCTCCGGATCAGATGTTATCGTTCTTGATGTAAAAACCGGAAGCGGTGCCTTTATGAAAAATTATGAGGATTCATTAGCCCTGGCTAAAGAAATGGTTCAAATCGGTACCTTAGCAGGTAAGACCACCTATGCAGTTATAACAGATATGAATCAGCCCCTGGGCAGAGCTGTTGGTAATGCCATTGAAGTAAAAGAAGTTATAGAAACCTTATCAGGTAAGGGTCCTGAGGATTTACTAGAGGTTAGCTTAAATCTAGCATCCTACATGCTTCTTGGTTCAGGAAAGGTAATAACCGTAAAAGAAGCCAGACAGTTATTAGAAAAAACAATTGAAAACAAGACGGCTCTTGATAAATTTGCAAAGTTCATAGCTAGCCAAGGAGGAGATAGTGAATTTGTCTATCATCCCGAACTACTTAAGATGGGTTCAATTTGCTATGATGTTAAGTCCCCAGGTGATGGTTATGTACAAAAAATACGAACAGATGAAATTGGTATGGCATCTTCTCTACTAGGGGGAGGCAGGGTGACTAAAGACAGCAAGATAGATTTAAGTGTGGGTATCTATATTCATAAAAAACTTGGAGATAAGGTTAGTAAGAATGAACCATTGGCAACTATTTATGCTAATGATGATAAAAAGAGAAAGGAAGCTAAAAAAAGGATAATTAATGCTTATAGTATAGGTAGGGATAAGCCTCTAATTCCTCCATATATATATAGTATTGTCACTAAGGATAAGGTGGTGCATTTATAGTTTTAAATTATTAGAAAACCTCATAAGATATTATTATTAGATAATATCGAGGTTAGACATGAAAATATTTTCTAAAAAAAATATAAAATTAAATAAAATCTATAAGGGTGTAAGCCTTATATTAATAATATTATTAATCCTATGTTATCTATATATAAACTCCAGTCTTTTCTATAGAATTAAGCTTATACTGCCTTTTTCCCTACATTTGAACAAACAAGAACTTATCTTGACTAAGGGGGAGGAGTATAGGCTCTTTGTTTATGGAATTAATAAATGGGTTTCATATTCATCAACTAATTTTCGAGTGGCAGGTGTTGATTTTGCAGGTAGGGTATTTGCCTATCAAACTGGAAAAGCCTTTATAATTGCTAAGGTTGATAATAAAAAATTAAAATGTCGTGTAAAAGTTATTGATTTAAATAAAAAGAAGCTGAATCTTGATGTGGGAAAATCATTTAGACTAAGGATAAAGGGGCCGGCTGTATTTGCCAGATACAAAAGCAACTATCCTAAAGTAGCCAGTGTTAATAAGTTTGGTAAGGTACAAGCTAATAAACCAGGAAAGGCGATTATTACTGTTAAAGTTAAAGGAAAAATCCTAAAATGCAGGGTAACAGTCAATTAAGTGTATAATTTTGTAGACAAATTTGTATAAGGATTGGTCTAAAATCCTATAGCATGGATTAAAATATTAATAATAGTATTTTTGTGGAGACTAAAATGAAAAAAACAATTGCCTTCCTTCTTTTATTAATATTAATTCTACAATCCATACCTTTAATGACAATCGGTGCAACAGTAAAAGGAACAAAGCCGGATTTTGAAGATGTGATACCGGTAATTGCAGCAATAGATACTAAGATGAATTTGAATTCACCCTCTGCTGTATTAATGGAGGGTTCCACTGGCCAGATTTTATTCGAAAAGAACAAGGATGAAAAATTAAAGCCAGCAAGTATAACTAAAATTATGACCCTATTGCTAATCTATGAAGCTTTAGAAGCAGATCAATTAAGGTTGATGGATGATGTGACTGTTAGTGAACATGCTGCTTCAATGGGAGGTTCCCAAGTCTACCTTGAGCCTTATGAAGTTCAAAATGTAGAAACCATGATAAAATGTATAAGTATAGCCAGTGCCAATGATGCCTCTGTAGCAATGGCTGAACATATAGCAGGTTCAGAAGAAGAATTTGTAGCAAGAATGAATGAAAAGGCAAAAGAGTTGGGAATGATGAATACCAATTTTGTAAATTGTTGTGGACTAGATGCTGATAACCATTATTCTACAGCTTATGATGTTGCCCTAATGTCAAGGGAGCTAATAACTAGATTTCCTGAGGTTAGTAACTATACAACTATTTGGATGGATACATTCGTACATACAACCAAAAAGGGTAGGTCAGAGTTTGGTCTAACCAATACTAATAAACTTATAAAATCATACAAAGGAATAACTGGACTTAAGACTGGATCAACAAGTATAGCAAAATATTGTTTATCAGCTACTGCAAGACGCAATAATATGGATCTAATTGCTGTTATCTTAGCTGCTCCCGATACAAAAACCAGATTTGCTGAAGCTGCTAAGCTTTTAAATTATGGCTTCGCCAATTATAGTGTATTTGTTGATGATAATAAGGATATAGTTATAGAGCCAGTAGCCGTTGCTAAGGGTGTATCGGAATATGCTTACGGACAGGTAAAAGATGAATTTTCCTATCTTTGTTCAAGCGGTAGGAAGCCAGAAAATATTAGAAAAGAAATAGTCCTCTATGATAAGGTAGTAGCACCACTTACTACAGAGGATAAGATTGGGGATATAATATATTATTATGAAAATGACAAGATAGGTAGTGTAGATATACTGGCATCAGAAGCCATAAAAAAAGCAGGATATTTTGATTGCTTAAAAAAGTCACTAAAAAAATATTTTGTTGCATATAATTAACTCCTTAATCTATATAAGAGATTGCTGTAAGTTTTATAGGGCATAGAATGCTCATATATAAAAATTACAGCAGTCTCTTTTAAATCCAATGCTTATTGACACTTTTTATCCTTATGGTTATAGTTTATAATGGAAATATAATTAATGCATTTTAATTAAGGAGAAGATATGATAATTATGACAATATTTGTAGGTTTAATTATCCTTTTTTTCATCTGGTCATTTATGGAGAAAAGAATAATAAGCCTGACACAATATATATTAGACTATAAAGGCTATAATCATAAGTCTAAGGATATTTCATTTCTTGTGCTATCTGATTTGCATAATAAAAGATATGGAAAAAACAATAAAACCTTAATAAATAAGATATTGGATGAAAGGCCGGATTTTCTTATAATAGCAGGGGATTTAATAACAAAAAGAAAACCCTGTTATCCTAGTAATGCATATGATTTGATTGCAGAACTTATAAAATATTGTCCAATCTATTATGCCTATGGTAATCATGAACAGTATTTTGAAGACCTAACAAGAGATAGAATAAGTAAGCTGGACAAAAAGCTTATATCTTTATCAGAATCATGGCTTTTATTTAAAGATATGCTACTAAAGTTGGGTGTTTATCTCTTAGACAATGAAAGTATTCTATTATATAATGATAATAAGATTAAGGTAACAGGACTATCAACTTCCACTGATTATTATGCTAGAGGAAAGATTAGAAAACTAAGGCAGGAAGACCTTATTAGCCTAATTGGAAAAAGCAGAAGTGATGTATATGAGATATTAGTAGCTCATAACCCAATATATTATAAGGAATATATTAATTGGGGAGCTGACTTAATTATATCGGGGCATTTACATGGAGGATTAATTAGACTCCCCTTTATAGGAGGGCTTATTTCTCCGCAACTACGTTTGTTTCCTAAATACGATTCAGGTGTAAATTCTGTGAATAATAAGCATATGGTAGTTTCCAGAGGAGCCGGAGACCATTCCTTTATGCCCAGATTTTTAAATCCGCCAGAGCTTGTAAAGATTACATTGAAGGCTAAATGAAAGGAGAATTATGAGCATTCCGGTAAAACTACAGGCATTTGAAGGTCCCCTAGACCTTTTGCTTTATTTAATTGATAAAAACAAAATAAATATATATGATATTCCCATTGCTGAGATTACAGATCAATATCTTGAGTACATAAATAATATGGAGATTAAGGATATGGATGTCATGAGTGAGTTTCTTGTTATGGCAGCCACTTTAATTAATATTAAATCTCGAATGTTGCTACCATCAACTGATAATGAGAGTGAAGAAGATATAGACCCTAGACAGGAACTGGTTGATAAGTTACTTGAGTATAAAATGTTCAAGTATGTTTCCGACAAACTAAGGGACAAGCAGGAAGATGCTTCTAGGGTTTTATTTAAAAATCCTACTATTCCAGATGAGATCGCAGATTATAAGGAAGAGATAGATGTAAACGAATTAATAGGTGATTTAACCCTATCAAAATTACATGAGATTTTCAATTCAATAATAAAAAAACAAAGCAATAAGATAGACCCTATTAGAAGTAAATTTGGTAAAATAGAAAAAGAAGAAATAAACTTAGGAGAGATATTTATTCATATACAGGAATATGGTATCCGGCATAAGGTCTTTTATTTTCGAAATCTTCTTGATGAACAAACTACTAAGATGGGAGTTATTGTAACATTTCTAGGTATCCTGGAGCTTATTAAGCAGGGACGAGTTAAGATTGAACAAGAGTATATGTTTGATGACATCAAGATAACGTATTTAGCTTCAAACATTATTAAAATGGAGGAGGCAGGATTTTAGTGGAACTAAAGAAAGTTGAAGCACAATTAGAAGCGATTCTCTTTACAATTGGAGAAGCTATTGAATTAGAACGTCTAGCTCAGGCTGTGGAGCATGATGAAGACACAACTAAAAAAATATTACAGAACATGATGGATAGATATGTGGACGAAAGTAGGGGTATACAAATTATCGAGTTGGATGGTTCATATCAAATGTGTACCAAGCCCTCATTATATGAAAGCATAATTAAGATTACCAAGATACCTAAGAAGCATATTTTAACAGAAGTTTTATTGGAAACCTTATCTATCATAGCATATAAGCAGCCTGTTACTAAGCTTCAAATAGAAGGAATACGTGGTGTCAAGGCAGACCATGCAGTTAATAAATTGGTTGAATATAATCTAGTTTGTGAAGTGGGTAGAATGGATGCACCGGGAAGGCCAATATTATTTGGTACGACGGAAGAATTCCTACGTTGCTTTGGCTTACAATCCCTTGACAGTCTTCCAGCTATAAATCCTGAAAAAGTTGAAGATTTTAAAATAGAGGCAGAAGAGGAAGTAGAACAACTTACACTAGACATATAAGTTATACAATACATACATTATATTGGGGAAAAGTGCCAGTCATGGTTTTTACGTGACTGGCACTTTTTTACATTATGTCAACTTTTACATTATTCAGCAGATTTAAGAGATTTTAATCCTCGTCAATGGGTTTGTACCAAGGTATCAAATCATTTTCTAAGGCTTCATCAAAGGTAGGAAGCTCTGGGGCACTGCCACCATAATGTTTGTAAAAGCTGGCGGGATACAGAACCTTTTTATTCTTTTTGATTGTATCTCCATCAACCGATAAATCCTCACCTTCCCTGACTTTTCTTGCTATAACCAAAGTTCTATAATTAGATAGTTCATATGAGCATGTTGACAGGGTAAGAATCTGATCATTTTCATTGATATCTACATCATCAATATTATAAATAGAACGAATTCTTAATTGGTATACAAAATCAAGAAAATCCTTACCATCCTTAAAATCTGATCTAAGATATTGGAAGTAGTCCTTTCTATCGTTATTTCCTGGAGTGATTACTATGGCAAAAACCTTCCATAATGCCTCTTCATAGATAGTATCAAAGCTTATTATGGGGTGCTCTTTTAAAAATTTCATTTCATTATATTTCAATAGATAATGAAACATATCGTCAGAAGAAGTCATATTATGTCCATGGATTATAAGATTTTGAGAATTATTTTCTACTGATGATGTATAATCTAAAAACAAACTTCCTGCCTTTAGGTATTCTTTAGTCATCCAGCTTCTGTGTAGATAGAACTCAGGATCACTTGCATCGGATTGTACCACAACATAATCTATCTTGGTATCATTTTTACCATTAATATTATCAATGGTTATCCAGCCTTTAACATCTTCATTCATCTCAATTAATTTTTGGAACTTTTTAAGCCTGCCCTGAGCATCACGATTAGGATCTGGGGTTGGGGTAGGACTTATATCCAATTCAGGTATGTCAAGTTCATCCTCAATCTTGTTTTCTGAATCAGTATCCTCATCATCTACATTATTATCGTCTTGCTCATTTTCAAGTATTAGCTCATGGTCGGTATGATACAGTTCTTTAGCCTTATTAATATACTTTCTCATTTTATAAGGCTGTATAAAAACCTCATTAATAAAAAGAAAGGCAAAGACAAAAAAGGCTATGGTAAAAAGAATTCTTAAGGCACGGTAAACTTTAAACTTTGTATTTTTTTTCTTATGGATATTATCCTTAGCCTTATTATCATCTGAATCAATATCTGGTATCTTCTCTTCACAGGTCTCATCATCATTAGTCTTATCGGATTCCACCTCATTACAGATCTCATCATGAGTCTTATCAGATTCCATCTCTTTACAGATCTCATCATCATGTATCCTATCTAACTTGATATCTTCATCAGACCTATCTAGGTATTCTTTATCTTCAGATTTGCCATTTTCAATTTTGTTATCTTTATCAATATTAATTTGCTCATTAGAATCTAACTGCTCATTAGAATCTACTTGCTCACAAAAATCTAACTTACCAATGCTATCTTGAGATATGATTACTTTATTATCATGTTTGTTATGTATTTTGTTTTTCTTATGAGACATATCATAATCCTTTCTTGCAAATACTATCCGTCATATTATTATACATCTTAGGAATAAGTCAGTAAAGAGATAAATAACTTTAAGTAAAGATATGAATGGGATGATATAATTGAAAAGATTTAATACAAAATATTATGTGGGGATACTTTCATGTATAATTGCCATCTTGCTCTTTACTTACATCAATTATGTGTATCTAAAGGATTATTATGAAAGGGAATTTAATCAATATAATAATGTCCATGAAGATTTTGAGTCTAAATTTAAAGAGGAAAATCAGAATTATAGTATTGATAAATTAGATATAGAACCATCAAAAATTAAACTAAATTCAATATCAGCACTGCTAATGGATGGGGAAAACAATAGAGTCTTATATGAAGACAACGGATATGCAGAGCTTCCCATGGCAAGTACAACTAAGATTATGACTTGTATTGTAGCATTAGAGGAAGGTAAGCTGGATGATGTTGTAACTGTGTCATCATATGCAGCTAGAATGCCAGATGTACAGCTGAATATCAGAGAAGGAGAAAAATACTACTTAAAGGACTTACTATATTCACTAATGCTTGAAAGTCATAATGATGTTGCCGTAGCCATAGCTGAACATGTAGGAGGGTCAGTGGAGGGCTTTGCTACCATGATGAATGATAGGGCCAGGTCCTTAGGGTGTAACAATACTAATTTTGTAACACCAAATGGTCTTGATGCAGAGGGTCATTATACTACTGCTAGGGATCTTGCTGTTATGACAGCTTATGCCATAAAGAATAAGGATTTTATTGCAATAACTAATACACCATCTTATCAAATTAAAGAAATAAATAATAAACGGAACTTTTCTATCTCAAATAAAAATAAATTTCTCTATATGATGGATGGTGCAATCGGTGTAAAGACAGGATTTACAAGCAAAGCAGGATATTGCTTTGTTGGAGCTGTAAAGAGGTCAGATAGAACACTTATCTCAGTTGTACTAGGCTGTGGATGGCCACCTAATAAAAGTCTTAAATGGACTGATACAAAACGACTTATGACATACGGAATTGATAATTATGAAAGAAAGCAAATATTCGAAAACAAAAAGTTGGATGCATTATTTGTAGATAAAGGACAGAATCCATTGGTTGGTCTACATATGGAAGGTGACTTGGAATTACTTTTGAGAAATGACGAGAAGGTATATATCAAATATGATATTCCAGAGACTTTATCAGCTCCAGTTAAATTAAATCAACAAGTAGGAACAGTTCAATATTATATAAATGATAAGCTTTATTCTGAAATCCCCATCTATACCACTGGTGAAAGTAAAGAAATTGATTTCAAATTCTGCATTAGAAGAATTTTTTATCTTTACATAAAGTAAATAGTTCTACAAAGTTGACAAAACGCTGCAAGGTACAGTTTACAAAAATAGATTTCAAGGTTAAGATATAAGTAAATAATATATCTGATGGTACTAAAGATGATAGATAGAAATTCTACATGTGACGCTAATGAAGATGGTACCATGAAGATGGTGCCAGGTACAGTTGACAAAACGCCAACTGTACCATCACTATGCGTTGCATAATGGTTGCATCCTTCACAAAACGTCAAGTTTTCACTTATATACATTCAATGATAAAGGGGTAGGATATGCCATGACACTGCTAAAAAAATCAGTAACGAATATAATCATATTATTGTTTTCTGGTGCTATTATATTTAACATTATTGAAGGATTATGCTTGATCTTTCTTGCTGCAAATACTGGTGATTTTGTTAATGTAGTGACTGGAGAATCAAATCTAAGCCTTAAGAATCTATTATTTATCGGACTTTTGTATAGTCTATTACTTATGGTGTCTATATATATTAAAGAAGCTTGCTATGCAAGGGCTCTTGAGAAAACCTTAGCTAATATTCGAAAAGATTTATATGACCTGCTTATATCCATTGATTATGCATGGATGAAAGACAATAATACGAATGAACTTGCCGCTGCTATATACTGTGAATCGTAAAGTTCACAAAACGCCAACTGTGCAACTACAATGCAGCCAATATGCTTCGCATTATGGCTCGCATAGTGGTGTCACTGTTCACAAAATGCCAACAGTGGTATAATATTTACATTACACTTTACTATAAGTTGGAAATATAATAATATAGTGTTATAAGGAAGGTTTTTCTATAAATTAAAATAACTTTTGACAATCTTGTCAATAATGATATTAAATAAAAAACATTAGGAAGAGGTGCTTTCATGGGAAAGAAAATTACAGATAAGGTAACTTGGGTAGGCAAGGTGGACTGGGAGCTTAAGAACTTCCATGGTCATGAATATTCAACTAATAAGGGTTCATCATACAATTCATATCTGATAAGAGATGAGAAGACTGTATTAATTGATACTGTTTGGCTTCCATATGATGATGAATTTGTTAAAAATCTTAAAAAAGAAATTGATTTAAATGAAATTGATTATATTATTGTAAATCATAGTGAGGTTGACCATAGCGGTGCACTCCCTGCACTTATGAGAGAGATTCCTGATAGCCCTATATATTGTACCTCAAATGGAGCTAAATTTATTAAAGGGCAATATCATGAAGACTGGAACTTCGTTACGGTAAAAACCGGTGATACTTTAGAGATTGGAAGTTCAACCCTAACTTTTGTTGAAGCTCCCATGCTTCATTGGCCAGATTCAATGATGACCTACATGTCCAGTGAGAATATTTTATTTAGTAATGATGCTTTCGGGCAACATTATGCTACAGAATCTTTATATAATGATATGGTAGATAATAGTGAGCTTTACGCAGAAGCTATAAAATATTATGCCAATATACTTACTCCCTTTAGCAAGCTTGTTACTAAGAAAATCGAAGAAGTATTAAGTTTTAATCTTCCCCTCGATATGATATGTACCAGTCACGGTGTTATATGGAAGAACAATCCTGCTCAGATAGTTGAAAAATATCTTGAATGGGCTAATGATTATCAGGAAAATCAGATAACTATTATATATGACACCATGTGGAATTCAACAAGAAAAATGGCTGAAGCAATTGCTGCTGGTATAAGAAGTGCAGATTCGTTGGTGACAGTTAAGTTATGTAATGCCTCCCTAGAAGATAAGAATGATATAATTACAGAGATATTTAAATCAAAGGCAATTCTTCTTGGTTCTCCTACAATTAATAGGGGTTGTTCCTATGCCATTGCTGGACTTATGGAGATGGTTAAGGGTATGAAATTTGTGAATAAAAAAGCTGCTGCTTTCGGAAGCTATGGCTGGGCTGGAGACATTATGAATCTATTGTCAGGCCTATTAGAAGCTGCAGGCTTTGATCTAGTTAATGCTGGCAAAAAAACATTATGGGTTCCAGATAATGATGAAGTTGATTCCTTGAAGGAGTTTGGAGCCTCATTTGTAAACCAGATAAAGTAACTTAAAAGAGTAAGTAATATTATATTAGAACTTATTTATAATTAAACAATAAAAGATCCTATAGGGATGGCATATTATCTGGCTATTCTATAGGATCTATTTGTATTATTATACCTATTTGTATTATTGTATCTATTTGTATTATTATAGGATCTATATTGTATTATAGAATTTACTTGTATTATAGAATCCACATTGTATTATAAATTTATATTCCTTTATAAAACTTCATCATGCGACTATATATATTTATATATCAAATCCAAAATAACTTATACTATTGTAGTAAGAAATATTTTCAACTAGCTTCTTGAGTATTTTTGTATCATTAGGAAATCTTCCTGTTTCTACTAAATCACCAATCATATCACATAGAATTCTTCTGAAATATTCATGTCTGGTATATGAAAGAAAACTTCTTGAATCTGTAAGCATTCCAACAAAGTTACTAATCAAACTAATGCTTGATAGGGATGATAGCTGGCTTCTCATACCGCTTTCATGGTCATTGAACCACCAAGCTGAACCATGCTGTATCTTTCCTATGGCTGAGCTGTTTTGAAAACATCCTATTACGGTATCAATTGCTGCATTTTCAATAGGATCAAGAGAATATATGATGGTTTTTGGCAATTCATCTGTTATATCTAATGCATTTAAAAAGTCAGCTAGTTGGGCAGAAGAGTTTCTGCTGTTGTCTATACAATCATAACCAGTATTAGGACCAAGCTTTTCATACATACGCTTATTGTTATCTCTTTTGGCACCATAGTGAAGTTGCATAACCCAGTTTAGTCTATGGTTTTCCCTGCCTAAGAATAAGAGTAGGGCTGTCTTGAACTTACATATATCTTCTTTTGTGGGAATTTTACCTTCCAGACGGTTATTCATAATGTCATCAATCTCTTTAGCTGAAGCTGGGTAGTAGACTATATAATCCAGTCCATGGTCAGATGTCTTGCATCCGACACTATTAAAATAATCCATACGATCCTTTAATGCATCACATAGAGAAGAAAAGCTATTTATTTTAATATTACTTGCCTTTGATAATTTATCTAAGTATGCAAGATATCCAGGTTTTTCAATATTTACTGCTTCATCAGGACGAAAGGCAGGAAGAACCTTTGTCTTAAAATTGTGATCATTGGCAATCTGTTTATGATATTCTAGAGAATCTATAGGATCATCAGTTGTACATAGAACAGTTACATTGGACTTCTTAATAATGCCTCTGGCACTTAAATCTGGATTCTTTAGTTTTTCGTTACATAGATCCCATACTTCCTGAGCAGTATCTGAATTTAGGGTCTTCTCATAACCAAAATATCTTTGAAGTTCTAGATGACTCCAATGATATAGGGGGTTTCCTATGGCAAGTTCCAGGGTTTCTGCCCATTTTTGAAATTTTTCCCTATCCGGTGCATCACCTGTAATATATTTTTCATCTATACCATTGGCCCGCAACAAACGCCATTTATAATGATCGCCACCAAGCCAAAGCTGTGTAATATTCTCAAAGCGGATATCATCAGCTATTTCCTTAGGGCTAATATGACAATGATAATCCACTATTGGCATATTTTCTGCATAATTATGATATAAATTCTTAGCTGTGTCAGTTGATAATAAAAAATCCTGGTCCATAAATGCTTTCATAAAATCCTCCAATCTGTCATTTTATATGTTTATCTTATGAATTTTCTTAATTATATTATTCATATAATTATAAGTCAAGAATGTCAAGAAAGAGTTTGGCTTGCCATCTTATATTCTTGACTAAATTCTATATTTATCCTATACTTTATCTGATATTAAGATCTATGAATGTAAAGGAGATAGATAAATGGCAAAAGTAATTACAATGGGAGAAATAATGCTTCGTCTTTCAACTCCCGGTTACCAAAAATTTATTCAAGCAGATAGTTTTGATGTGTGCTACGGCGGTGGAGAAGCCAATGTTGCTGTATCCTTAGCAAATTATGGTCATGATGCTAGTTTTGTAACAAAAGTACCCAATAACCCTATTGGCGACAGTGCAGTAGCAGCACTAAGAAAGTTTAATGTTAATTGTGATTATATTACCAGAGGCGGAGACAGGCTAGGTATCTATTTTCTTGAAACTGGAGCTTCTATGAGAGCCTCAACCGTAATCTATGATAGAGCCCATTCAGCCATAGCTGAAGCTGACCCCTCAGACTTTGATTTTGATAAGATCTTTGAAGGAGCAGACTGGTTCCATTTCACCGGAATTACTCCTGCAATCAGTGATAAGGCAGCTCTTGTGACAGAAGAAGCTTTAAAAGCAGCAAAAAGACATAATTTAACCGTATCTGTTGATCTAAATTATAGAAAGAAGTTATGGTCATCCCAAAAAGCACAAGCTATAATGACTAACCTAATGCAATATGTTGATGTATGTATTGGCAATGAAGAAGATGCAGAAAAGGTGCTTGGCTTTAAACCTGGTAATACCGATGTTACCAGTGGAGAACTTGAACTGGCAGGTTATAAAGACATATTTGAGCAGATGGTTAATAAATTCAATTTCAAATATGTTGTCAGCTCACTTAGAGAAAGCTATTCAGCTTCTGATAATGGATGGTCTGCTTGCATATATGACGGTAAGGAATTTTATCATTCCAAAAAATATAATATTAGAATTGTAGACCGTGTTGGTGGTGGAGATTCCTTTGCTGCTGGTGTAATTTGTGGTCTTCTTGATGGAAAACCCATGAAGGATTCCTTGGAATTTGGAGTTGCTGCATCTGCACTAAAACATACTATTCCAGGTGATTTTAATATGGTTAGCAGAGCTGATGTAGATGCCCTTGTTGGGGGAGATGCATCAGGAAGAGTTCAAAGGTAATCATATAAATTGATAAGATATGAAGATTATATTGTAATACAAATAAGTCAAGTGTCCAAATTATATTCGATACTTGACTTTTTATTAGATAAGTTAAGAATACTCAT
Organism: Clostridiales bacterium; assembly: GCA_012518935.1. Taxonomy (GTDB): domain Bacteria; phylum Bacillota; class Clostridia; order Lachnospirales; family Lachnospiraceae; genus Mobilitalea. The sequence continues at coordinate 4,211 of JAAYRE010000145.1, read as the reverse complement.
GGCTTTAGTAATGAGAGGTTCCATTATGGGATGAATATAACCTTGATTATTTTATCTAAACCATATATCATTAATAATGTTGAATTAATGTCATAGTTCATCATTGACATTATTCCTCTGTCTAAAATCTAGACTTATTAACCTAAGTATATTTATGAATGTTTTTGGAGGTCTATTTATGAAAAAAATTAAAACTCAACCAAAGCAAGAAAAAGAACCTATGAATAAGAATACAAAGATTCTTATATATGTATTAACTGGAATCCTTGCATTAGCCGTAATAATAATGATATTAGTAGAAAATTCCGGTAGCTACATTAAAATTAATAACAAGACAGATTTAAAGCTTCAATCAGTTACAACATACTTTCAAGATGACGAAGGTGAGGTCTACAATGAGCATATATTTGAAGACCTAGAAGGAGGTAACTTAATAAAACAAGATTTTGATAAGGTAAACTTTTCATATAATCAAGCTACACTTAGAGTAAGCTTTATCTTTGAAGGTCAAGAACAGAACTTCTTTGTTGATGCAGGTTATTTTATTGGCCAATTTAAAGGAAAAGTTAATATTGACTTTTCTAATACTGAAGATGGAAATATTCTTCTTAAGGTTAAGGCCTCTGGTGGTATCCTTCCCACACCGAACATTAGTTGCGATGAAGAGTATGTCTTTGATCTGATAGAAGGAGAGTTGGAATAATACAATAAACCATGGAAATAAGGAGAATAACATATGATTAAATTATATGATAATGGTGTTTATCTAATAGATGGCACTGAAATCATTGAAGATACCCATGATGCTAATTTAAAGATAACTAAAAAGACGGGCTTAGAGAAGATCCATAGGGACTTGGCAAAAAAAGGAACCATGGCATATAATATTCTGAAAAATCATAATACTGCTGACAATATGGATAATTTAAAGATTAAATTTGATAAATTAATATCCCATGATATTACCTATGTAGGTATTCTTCAGACAGCCAGAGCCAGTGGATTGGAGAAGTTCCCGATTCCATACGTACTAACTAACTGTCACAACAGTCTATGTGCCGTTGGGGGAACTATTAACGAGGATGACCACATGTTTGGTCTTTCTTGTGCCAAAAAGTATGGTGGAATATATGTACCTACTCATCAAGCTGTTATACATCAATATGCTAGGGAAATGATGACTGAAGGGGGACAGATGATTTTGGGTTCTGATAGCCATACCCGTTACGGTGCCCTAGGAACCATGGCTATGGGAGAGGGAGGCCCTGAACTAGTCAAGCAACTTCTAGAGAGAACTTATGATATTCCTATGCCAAAGGTAGTGGGTGTATATTTGACAGGTACTCCAAGAAAAGGTGTTGGACCACAGGATATTGCTTTAGCAATTATTAAGGCAGTCTTTAAAAATGGCTATGTTAATAATAAGATAATGGAATTTGTTGGTGACGGAATAAAGAATCTATCCATGGACTATCGTATAGGAATTGATGTAATGACCACCGAAACCACATGTTTATCTTCAATATGGGTAACAGATGATGCTGTTAAAGAATATTACGAGATACATAATAGAACAGAATCATATAAGGAGATTAAACCTGATAAGCTAGCTTATTACGATGGAATGGTTTATGTGGATTTATCTCTAATTAAGCCTATGATTGCTATGCCATTTCACCCAAGTAATGCCTATACCATAGATGAATTAAATGCTAACCTCTATGACATTTTAGATGATGTGGAAAAGAATGCTTTGATAAGCCTTGATAATAATAATATAGAATATTCCTTTAAGGATAAGATTAGAAATGGTAGACTGTATGTTGAGCAAGGTACCATTGCTGGATGTGCAGGGGGAAGCTTTGAAAATATATGTTATGCTGCAGATATACTTGATAATAAATTTATCGGAACAGATGAATTTAATTTAAGTATCTATCCTGCCAGTCAGCCTATATTTATGGAACTGGTTAAAAATGGTGCCATCGCCAAGCTTACTGCGACCGGAGCAACTATTAGAACAGCCTTCTGCGGTCCATGTTTTGGAGCGGGAGATACACCTGCTAATAATGAATTAAGTATACGACATACCACTAGAAACTTCCCTAATAGAGAAGGCTCTAAGATAACCAATGGCCAGATTGCTTCAGTAGCTTTGATGGATGCCAGGTCAATTGCAGCTACAGCAGCTAATAAAGGTTATCTAACATCTGCTGAGAATATTGATGTTAACTTTGGAAAACCTAAGTATTTCTACGACAGTAGAATATATGATAATAGGGTGTTTGACGGATGGGGTAAGGCGGAGCCTGCTACGGAAATAAAGCGGGGTCCCGGCATTGTTGATTGGCCAAAAATGTCTGAACTAACCAAGGATTTAATCTTAAAAGTTGTATCAGTTATTCACGACCCAGTTACAACAACAGATGAGCTTATTCCCTCTGGAGAGACCTCTTCATATCGCTCAAATCCTTTAGGCCTAGCAGAATTTACTTTGTCAAGAAAAGACCCTTCATATGTGGCTAAGGCTAAGGCTGTACAAAAAGCTGAAAAAGCAAGAATAACGGGAGAGGATATTATAAGGGTGGCTCCTGAACTTGAAGCAATATATAAGACAATAGAAAAATCATTTGAGCTAGATAGAAACAATACTCAGATAGGAAGCACCATCTATGCTGTTAAGCCTGGTGATGGCTCAGCCAGAGAACAGGCTGCTAGTTGTCAAAAGGTTCTTGGTGGATTTGCCAATATTGCCAAGGAATATGCTACAAAACGCTATCGCTCCAATCTTATTAATTGGGGTATGATTCCCTTTATATATGATAAAGAAATACCATTTGACAATGGGGACTACATATTTATAAAAGATATAAAAGAAGCTATAAAAAACAACCTTTCTGAAGTTAAGGCTTATATTGTCAATAAGGATATGAAATGCTTTACCTTAAGTATAGGTGAACTTACAGATGATGAAAAACAGATTATACTAAAGGGTTGCCTGATAAATTATTATAGACAATAGATAAAAGGGTAACATTAAAAGGGTCTGTATATGTTCCTGCACTCTAGTGCCTGCACACTTATTAGTAGTATAATGTGCATGATTGGAACATATACAGACCCTTCTTAGTTACCTATGGGACGCCACCCTTTTTCTTATCTTCCATATAGGGCACTAAGATATGCCTTCAAATCTGAATCTTTTTCTAAGACTTCATCTTGTTTTAGATCTATTGATTCAATAATTTCAGCTACTTCGCTGTCCTGATCTCTTTCATCATAATAGGCCTTCAAATTCTCATCCATTTCAGATGTGTAGATTTTGTAGTCTCCATTGTCATCAGTAATAAGATAAAATTTATCCAACTTAGGGTAGGTATTCTTAATATTTATATATTTTATATCATAAGTTACATATACAATATAGGATCCTTCCTCGTAACTTTTCATATAATAACATACTATATTTCTTATATCATCAATGAATATGGTTTCTTTTTCAATAACCTTAATCGGCTTAATACCTTTAGTATCAGTAACAAGTTTGCTTAGCTTATTATAATCACAGCCATTTATAGCTACATAATAATCTAGAAAGATGGAATTGATTTCAGGATTATCTTTTTTCTCAAGCTTATATACTGGAGCAGGAGTAGGTGTAGGAGATGGCGTAGGTGTTGAAGTGGGAAGGGGTGTAGGTGTAATTGTTGGTAGCTGTATTGTTTCTTCCTCACTGCTGCTTAAAGCCATAGAACTAATGCTATAATCTCCATCTTTCTTATTATCGTTATCAATTCTAGCACTAATTACTTCTTTTTCCTTGCCGTCACTATAATCTATAGGAACTAAAGCCCCTATAATTAATGTTAAGCAACCTATTCCAATACTATATATCAAAGTCATAATAATTGTTTTTTTCATATTTTAAAATCACAACTCCTTAATAAATAAATTGTCCTACAGGGCAATTCTACCTAATATCAGAACAAAATACAAGCTTAATATCTCAAATATGTAATAAATTTGTAATAAATATTTATTGATTGCGATTTTATATCCTTGAAATTAAAATAACTTGTGATATTTTATCTGTTATATTAGAATAATTATTAATAAAAGATTGGCACTATATAAATATTTATAAATTTAGGAGGAAATAAGATGGCAACGATTATAGATGGTAAGAAGACATCAACAGAGATTAAAAATGA
>JAAYRE010000144.1 GCA_012518935.1 Clostridiales bacterium | reverse complement strand
ATACTTTTTATGATAACATATTTATTTTACATAAACTAAGGAGTGAATACAATAGGCATTTCAACCAATATACAGATTGTTTCTGTCACTATTTCCATTTTAAAGTAATAATTCCGAAAAAATCCACCTCTATTATTCAATCATTAAAACAATAGAGGTGGATTTAAATAAATAGGATAACTAAAGTAAGGAGTGTTCCTAACTAACTTGATAAAGTTATAACTTTAATCCTTGCTTTAGTTCTTCATGAAATAATAAATAGAACAGAAAAACAGGTACCATAAACATAACGGATGCCGGCAACATGACACTGGCATCATACTGATCTGCTTGAACAATAAATGTTGACAAGGTCCTTAACTTATCATTGTCAAGATAGAGCATAGGTTGCTCGACCATATTCCACATATCTGCATATACGAATAAAGCTACTGCTGCAATACATACTTTGATTTGCGGAACAACACAATGAAGTATAATCTTGAAGGCTGAGTTGGTCTCTAATCTTGCTGATTCTATAATAGAGCTATCTATTTCTCTCATATACTGATGGGTTACAACCACCGCAAAAGGTGAGAAAACCAGTGGTAGGATGATTGCCATAGGTTTATATAGAATACCCATATCCCTTAGCCCTATGTAATTTGGAAGGAGCATTACCTGTAGTGGCATCATCATTAAGATAATATATATTACAAATAATATACCTTTTCCTTTAAAACGGGCAAACTTAAATGCAAATGCAGCCGGTACACTAATCAGAATTGCTCCAACTGATATAAGGGCTGAATAAATAACTGAATTCCAAAATAAACGATAAAAAGTAAAGCAATTAAAGAATAATTGATTATATCCTGTAAGTGAAATACTGCCGTCATTACGAAAGGATTCTAATATTGTTAGTAACACCGGTACAAGAAAAACAAGTGCCACAAGAAAGACAATGGCTTTTATTATTAGTTGAATAACTTTTTCAAGGAAAGTATTTCTCACGACTGATACCTCCTTTGTAATCTTAGTCCGACTACTACAATACATAGAATAAGTACTGAAGTCAGCACAGAACTGGAGGCAAGTGCCTGATAATCAAACTTAAGAAAATTATTATTCATATAATACTGTAATGTATAACTGTGATCAGGCGGATATTTGTTTCCATAGTATAGGTAGCTTTCTTTAAAAATCTTAAAGCTATTAACAATGCTAAGTAGCACAGTAAAGAATATAGAGGGCATGATCACCGGAATAGTTATTTTTCGATGTATCTGAAATGTTTTTGCACCGTCAATTTTTGCTGCTTCGAACATACTCTTATCAATGGTAGTAAGAGCTGCCGTAAGCAGTATAATGCAGATACCAATATTTTTCCAAATAAATAACAAATAAATGGGCATAGAAGAGGTAAACCCACTAAACAACTGTTGCCATATAAGGACGATACTGGCGGTGGGAATTAACATAGGTAAGATAAATGCATCTCGTAAACGCGGAAACCTATTCAAATAAAATGCAAGTAATAAGGATAAAACCAAAGCTATTACAACTAATAAAGGTACACCTATCAAGATTAACATGAGGCTATTTTTCATGGCAAGTTGAAAATGAGGATTTAATACTGTATCAATATAATTACTAAGTCCCACTAGTTTTTTATGGAATTGATTATTAATTACCGAATAATACAATACACGGATAAATGGCCAAAAGAAAAATATAACAATACCAAGAAGACTTGGTAGTAAACATAGCATACATCTTATGTTCCAGCTAAGACTAGGGGATACATCAGGTCGTATAATCTTGTCAGCCTTTTTACCTTTCAATTTACTTACTATTCTATTGGGTGACTTTATTAACTTCATCATTTGTTCATTCTTCAACATACACTTCACTTCCATCCTGTATTAAATCCTGACCGGTTAGGACTACTTGATCTAAGCTTGATAGTCCTCTAATAACTTCATAGAATTTATCATTTGACTGACCAATCTCAAGATTAGTGACTTCTCTGGCTATATTTCGTTCTTCCCCATTTACTATTTCCCGTCTTATTACATAAATCTTATGATTTTCATATAATTCTTTAGGTATCCCTACACTTAGTTTAAAGTTCATCCTATTTATATGAGAATTACCTATATCATTATTTTTTTCCTTGTTATCCTTATCCAATGGGTCATTACCTAGGGAAGGTTCTCCCTCAAAGCCTTCAGCCTCAACTTTATCTTCAAATCTTTCAAATTCTAAATTTACAACTGTCACCCTGGGCAAGGATGCATTATGTATTCGCCTTGCACTAAAAGTAAGTGTTAACAATATAATATAGAAGAAGGCACATACAATTATGGTTATTCTTTTTGTTCTCATAGTGCAACCCCCATCATTCGTTGAAATACTTATCTAGCTTACGTTTGGTCTCCTTTATATACTCCTCAATGTCAGCTCCATTTTCAACAACATCAAAAAATCCATCAAGATAAGCATCCCGATCTATATAAAAGGTGATTTCACCGTTTTCATAAAGATCATATAGTGATTTCCTTAAGCTACCTTCCTTAGGAATTGGTTGCTTGAAATATAGTGGTGCCTCTTCCTGTTCCATCGTATACGATATCCAGTCTGCCAGATAGGCTAGTGTTTCCT
>JAAYRE010000143.1 GCA_012518935.1 Clostridiales bacterium | reverse complement strand
TTTCCTGAGGGATATGGGAACATATCAAGACAGTAATACTTTGGTTTCTTGCCATCATTAACATTGACAGGATGCTCCTCCCAATGTTTTTTCCACTTCTTTTCAATTTCCTTATGATTATAAGGTTTTGCCATGATTTCTCCTCCTTAAAAGATATCTCTTATACATTTTTGCTGATATATTATTACAAATCACACTAGATTTCATATTTGGATAATAAAAAAACCCTTCATCTATATAAGAGACGAAAGGTAATCTTTTCCGTGGTACCACTCTAATTCATAATCACACAATGTATAGCAAGCCTTGTAGATACATAACATAAGGCATTACATGCACATGGAATTTCACTGTGTTACACAATACATCATGAGATTATGCACTTTACATCGATAACGGGAATACCGTCCCGACCTACTAATATTTCAACCGGGAAGCTCCAAGGCGAGTTGGGAGACTGTTACTACTGCCTTACACCAACCGGCAGCTCTCTATAAGCACATATTCTCTTAATACTCCTTATCTTAGCTTATATAATATGATAGATTTTTTAATATATTATATTAATATATCATGACTTAAGTTTTTGTCAAGTTTTTGTTGTAGTAAGATTTAATATTGGTAAACCATATCATAAAAACCACAAGAGATAATATATTGTTACATAAGCGAATAAATGGGGCTAAAACCTCAGTTGTAGATAAGAAATGTTTGTATTAAGGAGGCTTTATGAGTTTTTTAACAGAATTAATAATAAAATATGGGGTACTGGCTATGTTTCTTATAATTATGATGGAATATGCCTGTTTCCCAGTATCTAGTGAGATAGTATTACCACTTTCCGGTGCAGTTGCTTCCATTAATAACACTCACTTTTTGGTGATTTTACCTTTAAGTATACTGGCAGGAATGATTGGAACAGGTATCTGTTATACCGTCGGATGGTTTGGCGGAGGGGCAATAATAGGTGCTATTAAGAAGAAATTTCCTAAGTCAGAGAAATCTCTAGATGCATCCTATGAAAGATTTCATAATAACGGTGCTTCTGCTGTCTGCATTGGTCGTCTAATACCACTTATACGTACATATATTGCTTTGATTGCAGGAGCTGCACGATTAAAACCATCCATATATTTTCCCTATTCATTCTTGGGAATAACCATATGGAACACTTTACTTATAGGCCTTGGTTACTCCCTTAGGGAAAACTATGGCAAGGTTGCCATCTATTATGAACGCTATAAACATAACTTAATACCCATATTTTTAGTCTTGCTTGCCTTCTTGATAACTCGGTACTTTTATAATAAGCAAAAAAATAAGCATCAGGCCATGTAAGTCATATGTAAGTCAGAGTTTCGCTTGCGAAACCCTGGCTCCGAAGGCGGACAAGCTTTACTGTCTATCTTATGACTGATCTGTTTTTCCATCTACCCGATATTACTCGTAAACTACCTACAATACCAGTTATAAACCAGGTTAGAGCCGTTGCCAAGAATATTCCATGAAATCCCATTATGCCAGCTAAATATCTGGATAGGGTCACCCGACTAACCACTTCAATCAATCCCATTATCATAGGAATCTTGATATCTCCTGCTCCGCTTAGGAAGTTTCTTGTTATGAATATTAGTCCCAAAAAGCTATAGAACAAACTAGTAATCCGTATACCCTCTACTCCATGTCTTACTACATCAATATCTTCTTTTCGCGAAAATAATCCCATGATGGATTCGCCGCCAAAATACATAAGAGGGGTCATTATAAGGCTAAAAATAAGAATAAGTATTACACCTGATTTTATACCCTTTATAACTCTATCATTCTTTCCTGCTCCTATATTCTGTCCAGTAAATGAAGACACAGCTGTTCCTAAGGATGTTGAGGGTTGCATAACTAATTGTTCTATTCTATTTACAGCAGTGTATGCCGCTACAATATTCACGCTAAAGGTATTAATAACAGACTGTAAGGCCAACATTGATATTGAAACGAATGAATTCTGCAAGGCTACAGGTACACCAAGCCGGATACACCTTTTTGCTATATCCTTATGGGGCTTAAATTCTTTTATAGGCATCCTTAGAGCCTTAACCTTTGCAAAGGCATAAATTGTACAGGATACACCGGATAATACCTGTGATATTATTGTGGCTATGGCAACACCAGCCACATCCCAGCCAAATACAATTACAAACAACAAGTCCAATACTACATTAAGTATACTTGCAATTATCAAAAAAATTAGGGGTGTTATGGAGTCTCCTAAAGCACGTAGCACACCGGATATTCCGTTATAGGTTGCAGTTCCTAGAATACCTGCAAACAATATCTTCATATAAGTCGTCGATTTATCTATAATTGCCGCATCAGTACCTAATAATTCCAGCAATGGCCTTGTTGCGAAGAAACCAATGGTTCCCATAATAATTGCTGCGGTAAATATAATATATGTTGCTGTAGCAAAGCTCTTTCTTACATTTTCATAATCTCCTGCACCAAAATAATGTGATATTACTATTGAGATACCTGCTGACAGACCAAAGGTCAATCCAAATATCAAAAATATTGATGAACCAGTTGCTCCTACTGCTGCCAAAGCATCCTTGCCGACAAATTTACCAACTACAATTGAATCAACCATGTTATAAAACTGCTGAAAAATATTACCAACTAACATTGGTAATGTAAACTTAAGTAATAATTTTATGGGGGACCCCTTGGTCATATCTCGGGTTATTGATTTAGACATTTTACACCTCTATACTTTCTAATTTATGTCAAATTATTTTTTATAAGTCGATTAATATACTATATTATAACTTAAAACCCTTACTTGTAAATGTTAAAAAGCATATGAATGATGTCTTATTTTTAAGGAATCATTTACATAATCCCCTTTATTCATCATATAATTAAAGGAAGATTGACTACATAAGGAGTGAAGTATGCACTGGCATAATATATCCATAGAATACACCTTAAGGGAACTAATGACTGATGTAAACCATGGTCTTTCTCTGGAGGAATCAAAAAAAAGACAGCAATTATACGGAAAAAATATTATAGATGCAAAAAAGGGTAAAAACCTTTTGCAAAAATTCCTTGCTCAATTTGCTGACTTCATGATTATCATCTTAATCTGTGCTGCTATTGTATCCCTAGTTGTATCCTACATGGAGGTTAATCCAAACTTTATAGACCCAATTATAATTATGGCCATAGTGATACTCAATGCTTTTCTTGGAGTATTGCAGGAAGCAAAGGCAGAAAAGGCTCTGGAGGCTCTTAAAAAAATGTCTGCCCCCAATGCCCATGTATTACGGGATGATAAAGTATCTGATATTCCATCAGAAGATTTAGTACCTGGAGATATTGTTATACTTGAGACAGGTAGCTTTGTTCCAGCCGATTGTAGGTTGGTTCATACGGTAAATCTACAGGTAGAAGAGGCCTCCTTAACTGGGGAATCCCACCCAGTAGAAAAAAATGCCACCTTACGCCTGCTACCGAATACTAATTTAGCTGATAGACAGAATATGGTCATGGCTACCAGTACAATTATATATGGCAGAGGTATAGGTGTTGTTACTGACATAGGCATGAATACCCAAGTAGGTAAAATCGCCAGCATGATAATGGAAGATGATACACCTTCAACTCCCTTACAAAAAAGGCTTGCTAAAACCGGCAAGGTACTGGGAATAGCAGCCCTTACCATATGTTTTATAGTATTTGTTATTGGTCTATTTAAAGACCTTCCGCCCTTTGAAATGTTTATGACCTCTGTTAGTCTTGCTGTTGCAGCAATTCCTGAAGGATTACCTGCCATAGTAACCATCATGCTTTCTCTAGGTGTACAGAGAATGGCTAAGAAAAATGCTGTTATTCGAAAACTACCTGCTGTGGAGACTTTAGGAAGTGCTACTGTAATATGTTCAGATAAGACTGGGACACTAACTCAAAATATAATGACTGTCACAGATATATCCTCTATTCACGGAAAAGAAAAAATGAATAGTGATTATGGCTTCTTCCTCCTATCTCATGCAGCACTTTGTTGTGATTCAACTCTTGTTATGGAAGGAAATCAGCCGGCTGTCCATGGTGAGCCAACAGAAAATGCCTTGGTTCTTGCAGCCTATAACAGGGGAGCCAATAAATCAGACCTAGATATTACTTATAAACGTATATATGAGATACCCTTTGACTCTACTAGAAAGCTTATGACAACAGTACATAAATCTCCTGATGTCTCATCCTATAGGAGTATTACCAAAGGTGCATATGATTTTCTTATTAGCCGTTGCTCCCATGTATACATAGACAACAAATCTGTTCCTATGAACACCCGCCATAGAAATAGATTAAATGCAATAAATACTGCCATGTCAGAGAGTGCCTTACGGGTTATAGCTGTGGCCTATAAAAATCTTTCTAGGTTTAACTCAAAATCTGATGCAGCAAAACTAGAGAACGACTTAACCTTTATAGGACTTATTGGTATGATTGACCCACCACGGGAAGAAGTCAAAGAGGCTGTAAGAATATGCAAGAGGGCAGGAATTAAGCCTATTATGATAACCGGAGACCATATACTAACGGCAAAGGCTATAGCAAAGGATCTAGGTATACTAACCAATCAAACTGAGGCTATCGCTGGTGAAGAGTTATCCAAGATGTCTACCGATAGACTTAATGAAACCATCTCCAGATTTAGTGTCTTTGCCAGAGTGTCGCCTGAGCATAAGGTAAGGATAGTAAAAGCTTATCAGAACAAAGGGGAAGTAGTTGCCATGACTGGGGACGGAGTAAATGATGCCCCTGCATTAAAAACAGCTGATATCGGATGTGCCATGGGTATAACGGGAACTGATGTAGCAAAGAATGCAGCTGATATGATTCTTACAGATGATAACTTTGCAACTATTGTATCCGCTGTCCAAGAGGGTCGAGGAATTTATGAAAACATTAAGAAGGCTGTTCATTTCCTACTTTCTAGTAATATAGGTGAGATACTAACTATCTTTGTTGCTATTTTATTTGGTTTACCCACCCCCCTTGTGGCAGTACAATTACTATGGGTAAATCTAGTTACAGATTCTCTGCCTGCAATTTCCTTGGGGGTTGAACCTGCATCAAAAGATATAATGCTTAAAAATCCTATTTCCCCTAAGAAGGGAATGTTCGCAGATGGGCTGGCATTTCAGATTACTACCGAAGGAATTCTCATCGGCTCCCTGGCTCTTACTGCATTTGTTATAGGGGTTAGATATTATGATACACCTGGATTATATGAGTCCTATGTACATCACAATGCTAATATTATGGCTTCTTATACCCCTTGGGTAGGAAGAACCATGTGCTTTGCAGTACTTAGCTTATCACAGTTGTTTCACTCATTTAACATGAGAAGTAGTCGATCCCTATCTGAAATAGGTATCTTTACAAATCGAAAACTTAATCTATCTTTTTTAATATGTGCCTTCCTGCAAATTGCAGTAATATCCATTGCTCCCTTAGCTAGGATATTCCAAGTAGTTCCTTTAACATTACGTCAATGGATTATAGTGTTTTTACTAGCCATGACTCCTATTGTTGTGGTAGAGTTTCAAAAGAAAATAAATAGCAAAAAACGCTCTTGAATTTTATTCCAAAGGATTATATAGTATTATTAAGGATGTCTATTAATCCATCTGTAATATAGTACATATAATTCTGAGGTGTAAGTATGACTAAAAGAAGCAAACAACCATTACTACCAATGAAACCATATGACGATTCTTCCCATGAATTTATTACCCTATATGATAATATGCCTTATGAATGGGATTCTGATTATGAAAAACATCTTACATTAGTTAGCGGTAATATTATAAAGGGTTACCGTTGTAGGACAAAAGAGCCATATACAATACAACACTAAAGAAGAGAATACTTTTTAGGCTGTTTTAAAATAATAAAGGAGCAAACTTATACTCCCTCCACATTAGTGCATACACACTAATTAGTTTACTGGGAACATAAGTATGCTCCTAACAATTTTATAACAATATTATCTCTTTACCTTAAAAGCATTTTTTCCAAGATATACAGCATTGCTACCAAGCTCCTGCTCGATTCGAAGTAGTTGGTTATATTTTGCTACACGGTCAGTTCTTGAAGGGGCCCCTGTCTTAATCTGTCCTGCATTGGTTGCCACTGCAATGTCTGCCAAGGTAACATCTTCTGTCTCACCGGACCGATGTGAAATAACTGCTGTCCATTTATTATTCATAGCCATTTGAATAGAATCTAAGGTCTCTGTTAGAGTTCCGATTTGATTTACCTTAATAAGTACAGAGTTTGATATATCACCCTGGATACCTTTCACAATTCTCTTAGTGTTGGTAACAAATAAATCATCACCCACCAGTTGTACCTTATTACCAATACGATCGGTTAGTTTCTTCCAGCCTTCCCAATCCTCTTCTGACAAACCGTCTTCTAGGGATATAACAGGATACTTATTGCATATGTCATCCCAGAAATCTATCATTTGATCAACAGTCTTATACTCACCTGACTTCCAGAAAAGATAATCGCCTTCTCTTCCAGCTTTTTTTGCTTCCTCATACATCTCTGTTGCTGCAGCATCAATTGCTATATAGAAATCTTCACCAGGCTTATATCCTGCCGCCTCAATAGCCTTAACTATATAATCCAAGGCTTCTGTATCACTGTTAAACTTAGGGGCAAAGCCTCCTTCATCACCTACAGCTGTTACATATCCGTCGTTTTTAAGCAACTTCTTCAAAGTATGAAAAACAGTTGTACTTTGTTCTAATGCCTCACTAAATGTATTAGCTCCTACTGGCATTATCATAAACTCCTGTATATTGAGACTAGAATCAGCATGTTGACCACCATTAATTATATTCATCATGGGTACTGGCAGAGTCTTTGCATTAACTCCCCCAATATAACGGTATAATGGCATCTTTAGAGATGTGGCAACTGCCTTAGCTACAGCCAAGGATACACCAAGAATTGCATTGGCACCTAGTTTAGCCTTATTAGGGGTTCCATCAAGCTTGATCATAGCTTCATCAATTGTTGCCTGATTGCTTGCATCCATACCCTTTAGTGTTGATGCAATTAGAGTATTGATATTATTAACCGCCTTTGTAACTCCATTACCTAGGTATCTTGACTTGTCGCCGTCTCGAAGCTCAACAGCCTCAAATGCTCCTGTGGAGGCACCAGAAGGTACTGCTGCTCTACCTATGCTACCATCTGCTAAGATAACCTCTGCTTCCACAGTAGGATTACCTCTGGAATCTAAAATCTCACGACCAATAACTTTTTCAATCCTTAAATTATACATATGTTTACCTTCCTCGTATAATATCTTTAGATACTAAGATTTATACTTTCCTTTCTTTAAATTTTATATAATCAATATCAATCGGCTAGGTTAAGCCCATGATATAATTGTCCTAGTGTCAATCAGGTAATAGTTCT
>JAAYRE010000142.1 GCA_012518935.1 Clostridiales bacterium | reverse complement strand
TGTAGGTAGTTGTAAACATTATAACAGTAATCAGCTATATATACTCAAAATAATATGATGTTTTCAAGGTTTTTTAAATGGCGGTGGAATTTAGTGCTGCACCGGAATTTACTTTTTCAAGTCAGCTATTTTATTCTTTTAATTTTATAAAATCCCATAACATCTGCTAAAGCCCAACCAATAGGTATTGCCCACCATATGCCCAAAAGGCCCATGGAGGGTATAGAAGAAAGTGTATAAGCTAAGACTACCCTTGTTCCAAGACTTATGATAGTAAGAATAATTGATATCCCTGCTTTTCCCATACCCCTAAACAGTCCATAAAACATAAACAAGTATCCGATTAAAGTATAAAAACTAGCTACAATAAATAGGTACTGAATGCCAAGTTGAATGATTTTTGTTTCTTTTGCACCTACAAATATACTCATTAATGGTCTAGCTAACAGAATAATTAAAACCGAAACAGTTATACCATAAATTGTAATAATCTTTAAGGCTGAGCGAATTCCATTTCTTATACGACCCTCTTTCTTAGCACCATGATTCTGAGCTATAAATATTGAAAATGCATTGCCAAATTCCTGTTCAGGCAAATAAGCAAAACTTTCAATTTTCACTACTGCAGCAAAGGCAGCCATGGCTGATACACCAAAACTGTTGACCAGTCCTTGTATCATTAGTATTCCAAAGTTCATAACTGATTGCTGAATACTTGAAAGTATTGAGTTATTACATATCATTTTCACTATCTTCATATCAAATTGTAGATGCTTAGGTTTTAGACGAATTATAGATATTTTTTTAATACAATAAACTGCTAAGCCTATGGCTGATATTGCTTGAGCAATAATTGTCGCATAGGCGGCACCAGCTACCCCCATATTAAATGGAACAATAAAGACAATATCCAATACAATATTTACTACAGCAGATATTATAAGAAATATCAGAGGTATCATGGTATTACCCATGCTACGCATAATTGCTGCAAAATAGTTATAGGCTGAGGTAAAGATAATACCATAAAAAATTATTTGTAAATAAATCTTTGTATCTACTATTACTTCCTGTGGGATGTTTAATAGTAATAAAATATCATCAATAAAAACCAAGGCTAAGATGTTAATAACCAATGTTAGTAATCCAATTAGACAAGATGAAACAAAAAAGCTGTTTTTTAATCTGTCAATCATATTAGCACCATATAGAATTGAAAACACTGCACTACTACCCATACAAAGACCTAAGATTATAGAATTTAATAACACCATAACCGAAAATGAACTACCAACTGCAGCCAGAGCATTAGGACCAATAAATCTTCCAACAATTATTGTATCTGCCACATTATATAGTTGTTGAAATAGATTTCCTATTATCATAGGAGCCGTTAATTTTAACATTATTTTAGTTTCATTACCTGCTGTTAAATCCTGTGTTATAGCCAATTTTTTATCCGCCTTTCCAAACGATGCAAAATATTAGTACTCTTCCTAGTAAAGCTAAAAGGGAAATGAAATCTATAATTTCATTCCCTTTTAGATAAAAGTTTTAAATTATTAATAAGTCCTTTAAGATTATACTACAAATTAATTTCAAGTAATATAGGTGTATGATCCTGTCTTGGACCTGAATCAATCATTTCAGATTTAATAACCTTATCTGCAATGCGATTACTTACTATAAAGTAATCTATCCTCCAACCTGAATTATTAATTTTGCTTGTAATAGCACGCTGAGCCCACCAAGAATATATTCCTGTAACATCACCGTGAAGATAGCGAAATGTATCTGTAAAACCTTGTGCTAATAAATTCGTGAAGCCTTGACGCTCCTCATCTGTAAAGCCTGGAGAACGTCGATTATTATTAGGATGGGCCAAATCAATTTCTCTATGTGCTACATTAAAATCACCAGTTGCAATTACTGCCTTCTCATTATCTAGACCTGCTAGATATTCTGCATATTTTATATCCCAGATTTGGCGACTTTCTAAACGATTCAAACCATCCCCAGCATTGGGGGTATAGACTTGTGTTAAGTAGAAGTCATCAAATTCTAATGTGATTATGCGACCTTCAGCATCCATGGTATCCGGTGCCCCAATTGCAGGAAAGGTAACAATAGGTGCCAAATCATTCTTATACAAGAACATGGTGCCTGCATAACCCTTACGAGCTGGTTCTACTGAACTATTCCAAACCACTTCATAATCAGGAAACATATCCTTCAAAACATCTAAATGTTTTTTCGTAGGACCGGTACTGGATAGCTTTGTTTCCTGTATGGCAATAACATCTGCCTGATAATCTATAATCGTATTTAATACATTTTTAGATAATAAAGCTCGTGCTGAACTACCTAATAAGGCTGCATTTAACGAATCAATATTCCATGATATAAATTTCATATTATGTCTCCTGTTCTTATTGCAATCATATTTTAACCTATAATCCCAGCATCACTTGGTTTATGGTTTTTCAAAAACTTAACAGCATCTTCTTCATCAAGAGGCTTACTTAAGAGATATCCCTGTATTTTATCACAGTTGTGTTCTTTTAGATACTGTAGCTGGGTATCGTACTCAACTCCTTCGGCAATTGTATAATGTCCAAGTTTATGTGAAATCGATATTATATCACTTGTTATAGCAACCTTAAGGTCTGTACTTAA
Source organism: Clostridiales bacterium (assembly GCA_012518935.1). Classification (GTDB taxonomy): domain Bacteria; phylum Bacillota; class Clostridia; order Lachnospirales; family Lachnospiraceae; genus Mobilitalea. The sequence goes on along the minus strand of JAAYRE010000142.1, from coordinate 2,321 downwards.
TAGTTTGTCAATAAAATATTTGTCTATTTTCATGCAATCAACTTTTAATTCTCTTTCTCTAGCCAGAGAGGAATAGCCAGTCCCAAAGTCATCTATAGCTATGTCCACCCCTTTATCTCTTAGTTCCTCAATAATAGCATTGATGGCTTCACAATCGGAAGCAAAGATTGATTCTGTGATCTCAATGCCAACATTCTTAGGGTTAATCTGCATCTCATTCATTAACTCTATCAGCCCACTGGTGAAGTCAGTTTTCATTAGTTGAATAGCAGATATGTTGATTGAAATACTAATATCATCATATCCATACTCATTAAGCTTGTTTAAAAAATGAAATGCAGTGATAATCACCTTTTCACCTATGGGAAGAATAAGCTTAGTTTTCTCCGCTATAGGAATGAATTCATTAGGGGGCACTAGTCCCAACTTTTCTGTCCTAAGTCTAGCCAGGGCTTCAAAGCCACAGATTGTACCTGTTTTTAAATTCATAATCGGCTGATAGTGTAAAAACAGTTCATCCTTGGTATCTTCATCCGCCGCTATATGATTGAGAGCTTCAATAATATCTCTTTCTCGGTTAACTGAGGTTTCCAATTCCTCGTCATAGAAACAAATACCAAAGTCTTTATCAACGAAATTAATTGCTCTTTCAGAGGCAACTAGTATACATCTCAAGAGAAAGTCTAATTCCATCTCGTTATCCTGGTGAATCTCTAGAATTCCAATACCTCCTCCGATTCTTTCCATCAAGAATAAAGACTCCAGGGTCTCTGAAATTGCTTTACTAAATTCAATTAACTCATTTTTATGCTTATAATCTACGATATAAAATACAAAACGATTCTCATATGCATGGAATAACATACATTTGTCAGTACAAAACTGGCTTAAGGTTTCAGCTGCTTTCTTGACTAGATTACGAGTATACTGGAAGCCATAATTGGCTGTAAGCAACTGAACCGTACTTAAGTTAACACCAACAAGAGCCTTACTTGCCTTCTGATTTCGATTGGCTTCCTTTTTTAGTAATGATGCCAAATAGTCACGATTATACAAGCCTGTCCATCTATCATGCTCATAATTATATTTTAAACTATCTTCAACTGCTTTTCTATCTGATATGTCAAGAACAATACCTTCTAATGCCTCAACTTCACCTTGCTCATTATAAATCCCTTGGCCCAGCTCTAGTACCCATTTCTTTTCCCCAGTGGCAGTTATAATCTCATACTCTTCCTTAAAGGGCTGCCTTTCTGCAAGAATCTCTTCCCATTTATTCCATAAATCCTGACGATATTCAGGGGAGATCATATCATTAAAAGATAGATCTCTATTATATAGCAGGCTCTCTGCGGGATAGCCCGTAAGATGATAGCAGCCTTCTGAAACATACTGCATGGTCCATTCTTGGTCATAATTACACCGGTATGCTAGTCCTGGAAGCTGGGAAAGAAAAACGGATTTACTCCGCTCACTCTCATTTAATGCTTCTTCAATCTTTTTACGCTCGGTTATATCCTGGACCAAGCAGATATGGTTGTATTGGTGGTCATTAGATTCAGTAAGTGAAGCAACAACCATATGTACCCAAACGATTGAACCATCTGGTTTGATATACCGCTTATCCATTAAATATATCTTAATTTCACCTGATTGGAGCCTTCGAAATTGTTTCATATCTTCTTCCAAATCATCAGGATGAGTTATCTTTGCCCACCCTAAATTAATCATCTCTTCTTTTGTTCTTCCTGTGATTTGCTCAAATAATGAATTAATTCTTGCAAAAGACCCATCAGGGTTTTTAGGCTCACAGTTATGTGTAATGGCAATACCAATAGGAGCCTGTTCGAAAATAATGTCAAAGGTTAGGGTCTGCTCCTTCAATTGTTGCTCCAAGGCTTGCTGGGTACGTAATAGAGCCAAATGAACATCAATCCTTACTTTTAAGGAATCCATATGAATTGGTTTACGAATATAGTCTACCACACCAAGCATTAGACCCTTGGTTACATTGTCTAATTCATCACTATCTGTTAATATTATAGTGCTCATCTTCCTAAACCGCTGGTCCTCACTTAATGCTTCAAGAACTTGAAACCCATCCATGTTGGGCATGTTTAGGTCAAGTATTAGTAAATCAATCCCATCATTTTCCTCTAGCACACCTATAGCTTCTACACCATCACAAGCAGTCAAAATACTATATTCACTTAACATATTTTTAAAAAGCAATCTGTCAGATGCTGAATCGTCAACAACTAAAATTTTAATAGCTTCTTTTTCTAATAGCTTATTAACATCCCTCATGTTGTGCTCTCCTT
>JAAYRE010000141.1 GCA_012518935.1 Clostridiales bacterium | reverse complement strand
GGCGAAACTTAAGGTGTATCTGTTCCTGAGTTTCCTCGCCGTCGGCTGAATTGCCGGAGCATTGTTTTGTCATGCAGTCAAGGGCGGCGGCAGTAGCCAAAAAACTATATTTTGCAATTTTCAAGGTTCTAAAAGAGCCAATTTTTTGACTCAGGGTTTTCATAGTTCACTTTACACTACCTTTCTAATTTTTAACCAGTAGTATCAGAGCCAGTATTTTTATAAATATAATTAAAATGCCTTACATGGTCTTCCAATATACTAATTGCCTCCTCTTCTTTGCCTGGTAAATGATCGTACTTACTGAGAAGCATGAATATAGGTGAATAAAATTGCATTGCCATAAGATATGGATCACACATAAGGAAACCGCCTTGGTCTATCATATTTCCAAACAACATTTTTTGAAAATCAATAGGATCATTTATTAATAGTTTTATAAAAGCATCCCTAGCATGCTTACAGCGAAACTGTTCAATAGTCAGCATTCTCCTAAATTTAGAAGCAAAATCATCATTTAAGAAAAACAAAAATATTTCTTTTATAATTGCTAGAAGGGTTTCCTCTGATAATTGTATGTATTTATCTGCTAGCTCATAAGTCTCCCCATGGGGCAATTGTATTCTATCAACTATCTCCATATAATTCTTTGACATTTCATCGAAGATGCTCTCAAAAATATCTTCCTTGCTTTTAAAATGGTTATAGAGTGATGATGCTTTTATACCTATAGCAGATGCAATATCACGCATTGAAACTCCTTCATAACCCTTAACCGAAAACAAAGTTAGTGCTTGATAAATAATTTTGTCCCTTGTATTTTCCATTTACCTACCTCCACCTATAGCTAATTCGATTATAACTAACATATGTTAGTTAGTCAACTCTAAGTAATAAAAAAGCACTACATGCAGTAGTGCTTGTACTGGGCAAACCCAGTTCAGGGTTTGTACTGGGCTACAAGGATTCGAACCTTGAAATGCTGGAGTCAGAGTCCAGTGCCTTACCGTTTGGCGATAGCCCATTATTTACTTATTTCGTGGCTCCATATAGTGGAGCCACGAATGATATTATAACGCATAGTTTACCATATTTCAAGAACAATTTGCAGGAATAATTTTACATCATGGAATGAAGCCTTATTCTTCCAATACATAACTGTTCTCTAATGTTATGACACAATTTAATCTTGCGTCCACTTTCCTAAGCTCCTCCATAATTTGTTTTAAAAGCTTTTGCTCGTCATCATGGGTATAGGAATAGGGTATTACCAAATCAAATATTAAATTTATCTGGTACTCAGTATTAACTACACGAAAATCATGGATAGAGGCCCTAGAGTCTAGGCTCTTTATAATATTTGAAATTATCTCTTTCTTTTCTAGAACCATTACATCGTTCATTTCAATGGGATCCATATGAATAACCATAAAAATATTCATTTTTTCCTGAATATCCCGTTCTATCTGATCTATGGTCTCGTGAGCTTTTTCAAAATCTATATCATTTGGTATCTCTACGTGGATTGTTGCCATCCGGTGAGATGGTCCATAATTATGAATAATCAAATCATGGGTACCTACTATTCCAGGGTAACTTTCTACCATTCCAGTAATTTTTTTGTATAGCTCCTTGTCTATAGCTTGTCCCAATAAGGGTTCCAGGGTATCTCTAGCAATCTGTATACCGGCTATCATTACAACGATTGATACAATCAATCCTATATACCCATCAATCTGCCAGCCTGTAAGTCCTGCTACTACTGCAGAGATAACCGTGGCAGAGGTAACTAGTACATCCCCCATAGAATCAGCTGCTGTAGCCAACATTACAGTGGAATTTACTCTCTTACCTAGCGTCTTATTAAAGGCCATCAGCCAAATCTTCACTAATATTGATAGAAGAAGAACACCTGTAAGTATTGGGTTAAATTTAACCTCCTCTGGGTTCAATATCTTTGTAAATGAATTTTTAAATAATGTAAGTCCAACCTGAAGAATTAAAAAGGATACAACCAGCGCAGCTATATATTCAATTCTTCCATGGCCAAATGGATGCTCTTTGTCAGCAGGTCGTCTCGCCAGTTTCACCCCAATAAAACTAATTATTGAGGAAGCTGCATCTGAGAGATTATTAAATGCGTCTGCCATTACAGATACACTATTAATCAAAATACCCACTATTAATTTGACTGCAAATAAAATCCCATTACATATTATACCTACAACACTAGATAAAACGCCGTAAGAGCTACGGACTCCCTGATCTTCAATCTTATCCTTATTCTTAACAAATAGCTTAACCAATAACTCAGTCATGGCAGAGTTCCTTTCTAATTATTAATGTCATCTTCCAAAAGACTTTTTTCAAGCTCCAGGTTCTAATAAGGATTCATATTCTACACATGTAGTATGCTGTAGTGTATAATCTCATGCAAATTTGCAAAATCCATAAAAACCAATCAGTAAGACCAATCAATAAGACCAAGCCATAAGATTGATCCTATAAAGCCAATCTATAAATCTGCTCAACGTCCTTACTTGTTAGTTTTACAAAACCACCCATAGTTCCCTTTTCACCAAGACCTAATTTTTCTACCATGAGGGGTATGTCTTCTTCCTTTGCTCCCAACTCCTCAAAGGTAATGGGCATGCCTATTGATGTTAGGAATTGCTTTAACCTTTGAATTCCTTCCTTAGCAGTTTCTTCAGGATTTGCAAAATTCATCTCACAGCCCCATACACGAACAGCTAATTGTGCAAAACGATTAACATCATGCTTCATTACATAAGTCATCCATGCTGGGAATATAACAGCAAGACCTGCTCCGTGTGGTACATCATAGAGTGCAGATAACTCATGCTCAATCCCATGGCTTGACCAGTCCTGATCCCTGCCTACACCAACCAGATTATTATGAGCTACAGTTCCTGCCCACATAATATTTGCCCTAGCTTCATAATTACCTGGATCTTCAATTACTCTTGGAACTTCTTTTATCATAGTAAGAAGAACTGCCTCACATAATCTATCTGTAATCTCAACTTCTTTAGTATTAGTAAAGTACCTTTCAAACACATGGGCCATTATATCTGTTGCACCGCATGCAGTTTGATATGCGGGTAGAGTCTGAGTAAGTTCAGGGTTAAGTATAGAGAATACTGGTCTAAGGGCTTCTCCTCCAGCACCTCTTTTTAACATTCCTTCTTCCTTAGTAATTACTGAATCGCCAGAGCCTTCGCTTCCTGCTGCCGCAATAGTAAGGACTGTACCCACCGGAAGAGCTTCTTTTATCTCTTTACCTTCATAGAAATCCCAGAAGTCACCGTCGTATCTTACTCCTGCTGCAATTGCTTTTGCAGAATCAATGGCACTACCTCCTCCTACTGCAAGAATAAAGTCCACCGCCTCCTTCTTACAAAGGTCAATGCCTTCATATACAAGACCACTTCTTGGATTAGGCTTTACACCACCAAGTTCAATGAAGTCAATGTTTTCTTTCTTTAAAGATTCTTTTACTCTATCAAGAAGGCCTGATCTAACTACAGAGCCTCCGCCATAGTGAATAAGTACCTTACTTCCACCAAATCTTCTAACATAATGTCCTGTATTGTTCTCACTGCCTTTTCCAAACACAAAATAAGTCGGACTATAAAATGTAAAGTTATTCATATTTTCTCCTTTCTTTTTGCCTTTTAAATATATATATTAAAATATCCTTAGAAATCTTAGAATAACCTACCTTATCTTGACATAAAATATCTATCTATTATAATAATTTTAATATTACAATAACAGGGAGCCTATTGCTCCAGAAAGGTAGATTCTATATGATTATTACAACTACACCCTCCATTGAGGGAAAACAAATTGATGCTTACTATGGAATAGTATTCGGTGAGATAATCTCAGGTGTTGATTTTATAAAGGATTTTTCTGCAGGATTATCTAATTTCTTCGGCGGAAGGTCTCGAACTTATGAAGACGAATTAATAAATGCCAGGCATCAGGCCATAGATGAAATGGCACGTCGTGCAGCAGGTTTAGGGGCTAATGCTGTAGTCGGCGTCGATATTGATTATGAAGTTCTTGGCAGTAACAATGGTATGTTAATGGTTACAGCCTCTGGAACTGCTGTACGGGTATCATCTAAGGCTTAAAGCAATCATTCCAATACTAATAAGCAAAAACGTTAGAGTCCCGAGATTAAGGATGTAGTCCCTTTTATTTACTAATGGCGTTTTTACCTTATTAATCTTTATCTTTTTGATATTTAAGATGAATATTACAGTTCCAATAGACATAGAAGCATATATCCATAATAAAAATGTTTCAAAACTAACAAAGCCCTTATTCAATATTAAAAGTGGTAAACCGCTCCCAATGAAATTAATCATTATATGTAATATCATTGAATAAATAACTGTATTGGTTCTAATAGTGATATAGGCAAATATTATCCCTAAGGTAGTAGCATAAAGTAACTGCGCTAGATTCATATGAGTTAATCCAAAAGCAATTCCTGTCAGTAATATTGCAGGAAGATCACCAAACCTTCTAAGTTTATCTAATAGAATCTTTCGAAAAATGATTTCCTCTACAATAGGTCCTAGCAAACAAATGTAGAGGATATTAACAACTATGTTACTATTAACTACAATATCTTGTACAGGATTATCAATCAATTTTCCTCGAATTATTCCTATAACAAGATTTATTATTCCGCTAATGGTATTAGATATATATAAGACTGCAATAGATACAAAGAAATACTTGACAAACTGGCCAAATGATAATTTGTTAACCTTTCCCCTATCAGAGCCTGGTACTCCCTTCATGAGTATGGCAAATAAGGGCAAGCCCACCCCGGCTAAACCAATAGCAGCCAAAGTAACATCAAACCAATCGGATTCATAGAACACCCTGAAGTATTTACCCGATAAATAAAACAATACCATCTGAGCAACAAAAGTAGCTACCAACATAAGAGATAGAAATAAGCCAGATAAAATAATTATCTTTTTATAATACCTTCTATCTTTGCTTTTACTTTCTAGTATCTGATGCTCCTGAGAAGGATACATATTGTTATCTTCTATATTCATATTAGTAACCCATGCCTTTCATTAAATTATAGTCCCAGTCCATAGTTTAGCAGTTTAATGGAATCTTCCCACCTTCCTGATGAACTAGAATCCATAATAACACTAAGGACTTCCTTACCGTCTTTTTGACCCAGTGAAATCAAACATCTTCCTGCCATTTCACTGGTCCCTGTCTTTAATCCTTTACAATAGGAATAATACCTACCACTATTTTTCTTAATTAATGAGTTGGTAGTATACCAAGTTACATCATGACCATCAATGAATACATTTCTTGCACTGGTTTTTTTGCTAACCTCACGAATAGTTTCACTCTCGGCAGCTGCCAGTCCAATCATACCCATATCATAGGCAGTAGTATATTGTCCTATGGCATCGTAGCCATCGGGAGTTTTAAAGCAAGAGTTAATAGCACCAAGACTCTTTGCTTTGTTATTCATAAGTCTAATAAATTCAGGAATTGCCTCATCTAGATTGGCGTTTTCATTATTAAGAGATTTTCTTCCCACATAGGCTGCTATCACATAGGCAGCGTCATTTCCTGAAGGAACTAGCATACCCTCTATTAGATTTCTTATAGATAGAACTCGTCCTTTACGGAGTCCTGCTACAGTAGAATCCCAGGCAACCAAATCTAGTTCATCTCCTACGGTTACTTCCTCCTCTTCCATGCACATATCAAGTGCCACCAGTGCAGTAAGAAGCTTTGATGTACTAGCAGGAAATACTGGCACAACTGGATCCTTATAATAAATAACCTTTCTTGTCTTAACGTCAAATAAGATGGCTGATCTGGCATCTATATCAAGATTAGGATTAGTAATATCTAGTGCCACCTCTATCTTACTATCAAACTTCATCTCGGGAACGTATTGCATATAATCAACTTCATTGCAATTAGTTATTAATTGCATGTCAGGTAATTTTACAATCTTATCTCCCAAGGCTTCCTCTGTCTGAGTCTCTTCTTGACTACTTTCTTCTGTATCCTCTGAGGAATTTGTATTAAATGAGTCAGTTATTATATCTTCCCCATTATCAGTGTTGCTATCTTCTATGTCGCTAGTAGGAGAATCATCCTGAATTAATACTTCACTATCTTCTGGTTGTTCTGTCACATCTTCCCTTGGTTGCTCAGTATCCTGCTCTGTAATCTGATCAGAAATCTGCTCAGTATTATCAGAATTTTCGATATCTTCACTTTCAGAATCAGAGGTATTGGTCTGGTCAGAAACATCTAGATCCTGACTTGTATTATCTGCAGAAAGCCATTCTTCTTCTACAACTCCTATGGATTGGCTTTCAGGAGCACCCTTATCAAGCTCATTTGCATTTTCTACCAGTTCATCACTATCATGTATATCCCCTTTGTCAGCTTCCTGCTGAACATAATTATTATTGGGATCCGAGCCTTTTCTAATCATAATCGAGGTTCCCAAGAACATTAAGGCTATAACTATACATGAAAATAATAGAAGTCCTAAAATACTTTTCTTGTTCATCATATGCTCCTTATGCAATATCATTATCAAAAAGGGACGTTATCTATATTAATTCCAACGTCCCCTTTTCTTCCTATTTTAATATTTATAACCATAGATTGCAAGGATTATCCCTAATTTATGATAATTAATCATTAAAATCTATATCAACATTTCCTATACCACCATCTATTCGAATAGTATTATCTGATTTAAAGTTGTCGATATAATTAGATGATATTTTGTTACCGTTTACTCGGATTCTACCCATTCCCGAGTCAATATCCAGTGCGTAATCTTCTCTTGAGCCTTTAATATCGATTTCCACATCACCTATTCCACATTCAAATTCAGATTTGCCAGAAATTATTCCTGCCAGCTTAACGTCACCTACTCCACTGTTGAATTCAATATCCGAGAAGTTAACACTGGTAAAGTCTATATTTCCTACTCCTCCATTAGCTTCTACTTCCTTAGCAGTAATATTGGTTCCTCTTATATCTCCAACTCCTGCATTGATAATGAGCTTGTCAGTAGAAAGATCCTCCAATAATACATTGCCTACACCACTATCTATATCAATACGATTTGCCATAAAATCATTAGGTACATATACAGTTATTGTAGCTTCTCTATTGGAAAATTTGCCAAAATTAAAATTAAAAAACCTATTAATAAAATTCGATTCTTCAACTATAAGTGTTCCATACCTACTTTCTACTTTGAAATCATCAGAAACATTAGAGGCTTCAACCTTAAACTGACCTCCAGGCCTTACTATTAGTTTGGAGTATCTACTGTTTATTTCAAGATTCTCAATTTTATCTAGGAAAACCTGCTCATAGTCAATGATTTCCTTACTCCTACTGTTTATTGGTGATACGATAATTGAAATCAAACTGGCTGCTCCGGAAATAATAACAACAGTCAGCAACACTGCAAACCCAATTGCCACGTATTTTATTACTCTTTGAGTTGTATTCATTTAATATCAATCCCTCCAAACATAGTTGTAGAGTCAAGATAAATGGTATAAGCTCCCTGATCTTGTCTATATCCACTCTTATTGCTTACTCCTCCGAATATTGGTATATTATTCACCTTCACATTGATGCCCGGGGGTACGTGAATATCAATTCCTCCAAATACAGCAGTTGCTGTAATCTCTATATCACTGGAAATAACAGCATTTCTTAGATCTAAGACTACAGCTCCGAATATAGCATTCAAATTAGCTCCTACAAATTGGCCTGTTACGGGAATATTATTACTGGAAAATATGGCATTGTAATCCTCTTTCTTAATATTACCCATATCAGGTCCAATCTCTGCACGAATCACATCATCCAACCTGATGGGTTTTCTAGTTGCTCCTCGAAATATAATCTGTAAACCTATGACTATTAATATAGCAGGAACAATAAGTCTCCACCATTCAATATCAATATCAACATAATGTGTTATCAAGAGAATAAGTCCTATTAAAAATCCTGCACTATTCCAAATACCTATTCCTTTTCGTATGATACTGACTAAACATGGGATAATTATAAATAATGTCCACCACCCTGGGAAAAACACTCTAAATTCCCAATGTCCCATTATATCTCCTGCAATTCCCACTCCTAGGACAATAAAGACTAGTCCCCAAATCGTATTACTAATCCGATTCCTCATACTATCCCTCCATTTTAATTAAGATGCGAATTTACTATAATACGCATTTTATGTAAATTATGTTATTATAATAATCTATCCCTATGATATAAGCAAGAAAAAACTACTAATTTTAATGTTTTTACCAAAATATTAATCAAATTTTAATCTATGCATCCTTGCAGAGTCTCTTAAATTGGATAGGGTGAATTTTCCTTCGAATTAAAAAGGCTGTACATATCAAAATCCTACACCGCTATTGGGTAATAAGCTTTTGATATGATACAGCCTAATAAAATTCATAGATTATATCTACGCTAACTTTGATTTTGCAACATCAGTCAGCTTCTTAAAGCCTTCTGCGTCATTAATTGCCATCTCTGAAAGCATCTTTCTGTTTATCTCAACATTTGCTAGCTTTAAACCATGCATTAATCTGCTATATGATAGTCCATTAATTCTAGCAGCAGCATTGATTCTTACAATCCATAAGGATCTCATATCTCTCTTACGTTGTTTTCTACCTGAAAAAGATGAATTCAGGGCTCTCATTACTGATTGTTTTGCAACTCTATATTGCTTTGATCTGGCACCTCTATATCCCTTGGCCAGCTTTAATACTCTATTATGTTTTTTTCTAGCGTTTAATCCGCCTTTAACTCTTGCCATTTTTTATTCCTCCTTATCACCATCATCAATAGACAATACCTACAGATATGGCAAAATCTTCTTCATGTTTTTTGCATTAGTTTCATCGGTCATTGTAGCTTTTCTAAGATTTCTCTTTCTCTTAGCGGATTTTTTCGTTAGAATATGACTCTTATAAGCCTTCATTCTCTTTAGTTTGCCAGTTCCTGTTTTCTTAAAACGCTTAGCAGCCGCTCTATTTGTCTTTAATTTTGGCATGATGTTTCCTCCTTAAATTGTACAGATTATAACTACATATATCTTGCTTGCATATGTGCAATCTTACTTGTTAATGCTTTTTACACTTTAACGTTTTTCTGATAAGAACATAGTCATGTTTCGCCCTTCAAGTCTGGCTGGCTTCTCAATTACGGCAACATCTTCTAGTTTTTTATAAAAACTATCCAATATAACTTTTGAAGAAGCTGTATGTGCCATTTCACGTCCTCTAAAACGTAAAGTTACCTTAACTTTATCGCCCTTTGCTAGGAACTTCCTTGCCATATTGGCTTTCGTGTTAAGATCGTTATCATCAATATTTGGTGAAAAACGAATTTCTTTCACCTCAGTAACTTTCTGCTTCTTCTTAGCTTCTTTTTCCTTTTTAATTTGTTCATACTTAAACTTACCATAATCGATAATCTTACATACAGGGGGTTTTGCAGAAGGAGCAATCTTTACAAGATCCAAATTTGCTTCCCTAGCTATTCTCAACGCTTCTTTCGCTGATACTATACCCAACTGATCTCCATCCTCACTAATAAGGCGGACTTCCCTATCCCTGATCTGTTCATTAATCATTAAATCGCTAATAGTATTACACCTCCATGGTTATATGCATCTACAGTTCCCGTTATCCAAAAAAATAAAT
>JAAYRE010000140.1 GCA_012518935.1 Clostridiales bacterium | reverse complement strand
GCTCTTTTATATCTTCTATCTGGTTTTCAAGTGAGCCCAGATCATATTCCTTGCTATTTGGTGAAAATAAGGAAAAGCTATCATTTTTGCTATTTAATAAATCTATAACTACTTCCTTTTTAGAAATGTTCTCTTTATATGTTTTAATTTTATTTATAATCATATCAATATCTGCTGTATATTCATCAATTAAGTTATCAATGAACTTTATAGCTTTTTCATTAGTGTTTTTTTTATTATCTAGCATATCCTTACTTCCCTTCATGTTAAAACACATGCCATTTCATATATGCAAAAAAGAATATCCTTGTATTTATAAATATAACATGAAGCCTTAGCTTAATCAAATTTCATTGTATATAATAATATAATATAATATAACATTTTTTGTTATTTTTAAAGCCCTTTTTTACATTTAATCAACGTTGGAGTGATTATTTTGACATAGGTTCCACATCTTCATATTATATTTTAACCTAATAACATCCTTGACCATGGACTTGATATCTTCTGAGTCTAATATCTTGTAATCGGTATCCTTATAAAATCCTATCTTTTCAAATATAGTAATTTGGCTTACTGGTAGATCAGCATATATAATATTAATGCCTAAAGATATGGATTTATCGATTAACATACGAATTGCCAAATCCTCATACAATTGACCTCGGAATTTACTTTTAACTGCAACAAGGGATATCTTGGCAATACCCTCATCTATTATAAGGCAACCACAAGCAAGAGGACATTCATCATTGATGCCCTCATATAATAATACATAATATGTTTGTTTAAGCAGCTCACGTAGAATGTCCTCTTCTTTGCAATTCATCTCCTGGATATATAGTTCCCGAAGTATTTCATTTACCTGCTTAATATTACTTTTATCAGAAATTATCCTTCCATGTATCAATTTTACTATCCTCTTTCCAAAATTACAAAGGGTCTTTAGTAGGCTTTCCCGCTGTTCTTGGGTAATTCTTAGGTGTCTTACTAACCTTTTTAATCAATACTAAGGATCGTGACATATCAGTACTGGGTAGTTCAAATTCCTCAGTCTTAATTATTCTTCCCCCTAGAATGTCTATTGCTTTTTTAGCTTCTTCTAATTCTGTGGCAACTTGGCCAGCCTTATATGATATAAAGGCTCCTCCTACTTTTACAAAGGGAATACAATATTCAGATAGGGTAGATAACTTTGCAACAGCCCTAGATGTACATAAATCAAAGGTTTCCCGGTAAGCGTCATCTTTTCCAAAATCCTCAGCCCTACCATGTAAGGCTACTATATCCCTTAAATTTAGCTTCCTTATTACTTCATCCAAAAATTTAATTCGTTTATTAAGTGAATCCAATAATACAATTTTGCTATCTGGAAATGCAATCTTAATGGGTATTCCTGGAAAACCTGCGCCCGTTCCTAAATCCAGAATTTTTTCCTTATGGGGACTAAAGACTTTAACTATTGATAAGCTATCAATAAAATGTTTTCTTATAACTTCTATAAAGTCTACTATAGATGTTAAATTTATCTTCTTATTCCACTCTATTAATAATTGATAATAATCTAAGAACTGTTCCATCTGATTATCATCAAGACTTATGTTAAGCTTCTTTAATCCATTTCTGAACTCAGAAATCCCTTGACTTTTATCATATTCCATTCCTATATTCCTTTCTTATGGCACTACTTTCCTTTGAATTATACTGCATCAAATATACTAATAAAACTGATATGTCAGCAGGGGATACTCCTGATATTCTTGATGCTTGTCCAATTGAAACAGGCTTGAATTTATTAAGCTTTTGCTTGGCTTCAATTCTTAAACTTGGAATCATATCATAATCCAAATTCTCAGGTATCTTCTTATTTTCCTGCTTTCTAAATTGTTCAACCTGTCTCTTTTGTCTTTCTATATAACCATCATATTTAATATTTATGTTAACCTGCTCTATTACATCATCTGGTAAATCTTCTCTCTGTGTATCTATAGTTTTTAACACTTCATAATTTAGCTCAGGTCGTCTTATTAGGTCAGCAAGAGTAGAAGCAGTGGTTAAGGGTGAACTATTTAGACTTTTAAGTAATTCCTGAACTTCAGATTTTGCTCCTATTACTGTACTCTCAAGTCTTTTTATTTCTTTTCTAATAGTCTCTTCCTTATTAACTACTGCCTGATATCGCTCCTTATCAATCAAACCCACCTGATAACCTATTTTTGTTAGTCTTAAATCAGCATTATCCTGTCTTAGTAGTAGTCTGTATTCTGCTCTAGATGTCATCATTCTATAAGGTTCCATTGTTTCCTTTGTGATTAAATCATCAATTAAGACCCCTATGTATGCCTCAGAGCGATCTAAAACTACTGGTTCTTTACCTAGTAACTTCATAGATGCATTAATACCTGCCATTAGTCCTTGGGCTGCCGCTTCTTCATATCCGCTACTACCGTTAAATTGACCTGCACTAAAAAAACCTTCAATATTTCTTATTTCTAAGGTGGGTTTTAGCTGTGCAGGATTAATACAATCATATTCTATAGCATAAGCATTTCTTACAATTTCAGCTTTCTCAAGACCGGGAACAGACCTGTACATCCTAACTTGAACATCCTCAGGTAAAGAACTGGACAACCCAGATATATACATCTCATTGGTATAATTCCCCTCTGGCTCAATAAATACCTGATGTCTATCCCTATCAGGAAACCGTACTACCTTATCTTCTATAGATGGGCAATATCTAGCTCCTGTTCCTTTTATATCACCACTAAATAAAGGGGACCTATGAATGTTTTCTTGAACTATTTCATGGGTTTTTGGTGTAGTATATGTTAACCAACAGGATACCTGTTCCTTTTGAATATCTTCTCCCCTATTTATAAATGAGAAGGGCACTATTTTTTCATCACCTTTTTGCTCCTCCATTTTAGTAAAATCAATAGTTCTCTTATCTATTCTAGCAGGAGTTCCTGTTTTAAATCTAAACATTTCAATGCCCAGTTTTTTTAAAGACTCTGTTAAATATAAAGCTGACTGCAACCCATTTGGCCCTGTCTCATGTACTGTGTCTCCATAAATACATCTGGCATTAAGGTAGGTTCCTGTACATAAAATAACTGCTTTACATGGGTATATTGCACCTGAATAAGTCTTTACTCCCTTTACTTTACCGTCTTCAACAAGAATATCTATAATTTCTGCCTGTTTTAATGTAAGGTTTGGAGTATTTTCAAGTACCTTTCTCATACTATTGGAATAATCCATCTTATCTGCTTGTGCTCTTAATGAATGTACTGCAGGCCCCTTAGACAAATTCAACATCCTTGATTGAATATAAGTCTTATCAATATTTTTACCCATCTCACCGCCTAAAGCATCTATCTCTCTTACTAAATGCCCTTTTGATGTACCTCCAATATTAGGATTACATGGCATTAAAGCCACACTATCCATAGAAACAGTAAATATAATAGTGTTTAAAGACAGTCTGGCACATGCAAGAGCCGCTTCACAGCCAGCATGACCTGCTCCTATAACAACTACGTCATAATCCTCATATATATATGACATAAATATACATTCCCTTCTAAATCAATAACTTTCTGTATTACTTTCCCATACAGAATTCACTAAATATCATATTAATTAAGTCTTCACTTAGATTTTCTCCAAGGATTTTTCCCAGTTCTTCATAAGCTGCCATTAAGTCTATAGAATAGAAATCCTCTGGCATCTGTTTGTTAACACTATCCTCAACCATCCTAAGAGAATTAAGTGCATTATTAAACGCTTCCAGATGTCTGTCATTTGTAATATATATATCTTCATGTATAGTTAGACTTCCTTCAAAGAACTTTTCTTTTATTAAAAGCTCTAATTCCTCTACACCTCTATAATCTAGAAATGAGGTGATTATAATGGGGTGATTTGATTTATCTTTAATATCATTAGGAGTAACAACTGGTCTTAAGTCACTTTTATTTAATAATAATATTGCATTCTTATCCTCGATTAAAGCTAGAATCCTATCATCATTTTCATCTAATGCCCTAGATGAATCAATTACATATAGAATTAAATCTGCGTCCTGAGAAAGCTTAATGGCCTTTTCTACGCCTATTTTTTCAATTACATCATCTGTATTTCTAATACCAGCTGTATCTATAATATTTAATGTAATATCGTTTAATCTTATGGTTTCCTCTAGGGTATCTCTGGTGGTTCCAGCTATATCTGTAACAATTGCCCTATCTTCCTTAACCAATATATTAAGCAGACTGGATTTACCGGCATTTGGCTTGCCAAGTATAACCGTCTTAATGCCCTCTTTAATTAACTTTCCGTTTTTTGAACTTTTGATTAACTCGTCAATTGCCTTACAATTAAGCTTCAAATGACTTTTTAAATCATCTGCAAACCCTTCTAAAGTAAAGTTTTCTGGGTCATCTAAAGCTGCTTCAATATAAGCAACATCCCTTAGAATTGATTTTCTTATGGTTTCTATAATAGTTTTTTCCCTTCCCCTTAACTGATTAAGGGAATTTTTAAGAGCAATTTCATTTTTTGCATTTATTATATCACATACTGCCTCTGCTTGTGACAAGTCAATTCTTCCATTTAAAAAAGCTCTTTTAGTAAATTCACCAGGTTCGGCCAACCGAATATCTTGCTTTAGAACGGCTTCTAGAATCTTTCGTGTAACTACAATGCCACCATGGCAATTAATCTCAACAACATCTTCTCTTGTATAAGTAGAAGGAGCTTTCATTATAGTAACCATAACTTCATCTATTACTTCATTTCCATCTACAATAAAGCCATAATGTATGGTATGACTTTTCATATTGGATATTTTCTTTCTTCCATTCTTATGTCTATATATTCGGTCTATTGCAGGAAAAGCCTTATCTCCACTTATTCTAATTATGCTAATTCCTGCACTACTGTTTCCTGTTGCAATTGCTGCAATCGTATCAGACTTCATGGCTCCTCCTTTCATAACTTTCAAATAGTTAAAAGGGTGCCTTAAAGTAAAGATCACTTTTAAGACACCCCTTCTTGTCATATTACCATAATCTTATAAATTTTCAGTTGAAATCTGCTTTTCTTTACTTTCCCTGTATGCCTTATAATCCTTTTTGTAATCTCTGCTATAATTCCTATTATAATCTTTGTTGGATTTATATGGTCTTGAATCACGATTACTTTTCTTATAATTTATAACAACCTTACGATAGGGTTCTTCACCTTCGGAATGAGTCTCAACAAATTTATCATTCTGCAATGAGGAATGTATTATCCTTCTTTCATAGGGATTCATAGGCTCCAAGGTAACTGCTTTTCTTGTTCTTTTTACCTTATAAGCAATATTTTTAGCTAGATTCTCTAATGTTTCTTTACGTCTTTCCCTGTAGTTTTCAGTATCTAATTTTACCTTAATATAAGAATCATTATTTTTATTAATAACAAGACTTACTAGGTACTGTAAAGAATCTAGGGTTTGGCCTCTTTTACCTATTAAAATACCCATTTCTTCACCTTCAAGGTTAATATCCATTAGGGAATTATCCTCATCATATGTCAAATCTACATTGGCTTCGATTGCCATGGCATTAAATACTTTTTCGAGGAAATCTTTTGCTATATTCTCTACAGTCATCTTTTGTTTAACTTTAATTCTAGCTGGTTTACTAAACATGCCTAGAAATCCAGAGGATTCCTTCTCAATAACTTCATACTCTAAATTGTCAGCTGTTGTTCCTAATTCAAGCATAGCAAGAGTTATTGCTTCATCAACGGTTTTAGCAACGAATTCTTTCCAATCCATTATTTTTCCCCCTTCTCTATATTACTATTCCTAAGAATATTTGCTATTTCAGATATACTTGAAGGTTTGTGAGAACTATTTTCATTATTGCCATTACTTGAATCCTTAGCATCTACATCACTATTTATGCTGTTATTTATCTCCTTAGGTTTATCTGAAACTCCTTCAATAGATTTAGTCTGTGTCTTTGC
>JAAYRE010000139.1 GCA_012518935.1 Clostridiales bacterium | reverse complement strand
TTGGTCAAGGGGTCAAGACGCCGCCCTCTCACGGCGGAAACAGGGGTTCGATTCCCCTACGAGCTGTATATATATTATGAAAAAGAGTCTGTCATATGACAGACTCTTTTTTAGTGCCACCATTGGCGTTTTGTCAACTTTTATATAAAGTCTAGTAATGACATCTGGTTTGACTCTGGCAGGTCTCCAAAGAGTCCCAGCCTTGTCATTGTGTCTACAACTGTAGAGCTTACCTTGCTGCGGATTTTAAAATCATCTCTGGATAGGAACTTTCCTTGTTTTGCAGCCTCTACTACTCCTTTTGCAGCAGTATCCCCCATGCCATCTATGGAGCTTAGGGAAGGCATTAACTTATCCCCAACAATCTGACATCTATGGGCCTGTGCCGTGTAGATATCTATTGGTTTAAAGGAGAATCCTCTTGCATACATCTCCTGAGCTATTCGCATATCTCTAAAGGTATCCTGCTCCTTCTTTGTAAGGGTACCTGATCTACGCTTATAATCTGCCATGTTTTGCTCCAAATGTTCCTTACCCTGGCACATAAGCTCGTAGTTAAATGCAGATGCTCTAATGGAGAAGTAAGCTGCATAATATGCCAGTGGGTAATATATCTTAAAATATGCTATCCTAAATGCCATCATAACGTAAGCAGCCGCATGGGCCTTAGGAAACATATATTTAATCTGTTTACAGGATTTGATATACCATTCAGGCACTCCTGCCGCTGTCATGGCCTCTTCCATCTCATCAGTAAGCCCTTTACCCTTACGGACACTTTCCATGATTTTAAATGATAGTCCAGGCTCTACTCCCTTATTCATCAAATAAATCATAATATCATCACGGGTACATATACAGGTTGACAAGGTACATGTCCCTTCCTTAATCAGGGTTTGGGCATTATTTAGCCATACATCCGTACCGTGGCTAAGGCCAGATATTCGTACCAAATCTGAAAATGTCTTTGGCTTAGCTTCCTTAACCATCTGCATAACAAAATCTGTTCCAAACTCAGGAACTCCAAGACAGCCCAGTTCACATCCATGAATTTCCTCAGGAGTAACCCCAAGGGCACTGGTATCATGGAAGAGGGACAAGACCTTCTCCTCATCCAACCTTATTGTCTTTGCATCCACTCCCGTAATATCCTCAAGCATTCTAATCATAGTTGGATCATCATGACCGAGAATATCTAGCTTTAATAAGTTATGGTCTATGGAATGATAGTCAAAATGAGTGGTTATGGTCTTTGTATTCATATCATTAGCAGGACGCTGAACAGGAGTAAATGAATAGATTTCTTCTCCATGGGGAAGAACCACTATCCCACCTGGATGCTGTCCAGTAGTACGCTTAACTCCTACCAATCCTTCAATAATCCTGTCAATCTCAACATTACGCTTATGTATACCCCGTTCTTCAAAATAATTCTTAACATAACCAAAGGCTGTCTTATCCGCCAGTGTTCCTATGGTTCCAGCACGGAATGTATGCCCTTTACCGAATAATACTTCCGTATAATCATGGGCCTTACTCTGATATTCACCAGAGAAGTTTAAATCGATATCAGGCTCTTTATCACCATCAAAGCCCAAAAAGGTTTCAAAGGGTATATCATGTCCGTCCTTTTCTAAAAGTTCTCCACACTTTGGACAATTCTTATCAGGCATATCACATCCAGAGGATCCTACAAACTTTTTTACATCCTCTGAATCAAAATCACTATAGTGACAGTATTTACAGTAATAATGGGGTGCTAGGGGATTAACCTCAGTAATACCAGCCATAGTAGCAACAAATGATGAACCTACAGAGCCCCTTGAGCCTACTAGATAGCCGTCCTCATTGGACTTCCATACCAGCTTCTGAGCAATTATATACATAACAGCAAAACCATTGGATATAATGGATGTAA
Source organism: Clostridiales bacterium (assembly GCA_012518935.1). Lineage (GTDB taxonomy): Bacteria > Bacillota > Clostridia > Lachnospirales > Lachnospiraceae > Mobilitalea. The sequence goes on along the minus strand of JAAYRE010000139.1, from coordinate 2,479 downwards.
GCTCATGCTCAAGCCTTTCCTTAACCTTAGCAGGAAGCTCTTCTCCATATAACTCATGGGCTTTTTCATAGCAAATATTTCGTAAGTTTTCATCTGAGTTTGGCAGTACTGGAGGACATTTATCCGGTCTTACCGGTTCTATTTTCTCAATCTGATCTGCCACCCAATTAGTATTTGTTACAACTACCTCCTCTGCCTTATCCCTTCCTAGATAGGCAAATTCATCTAGCATCTCCTGGGTTGTACGAAAATACAGTGGTGGTTGCATATCAGCATCCTTAAAACCTTTACCAGCCATTATAATCCTTCTATATATTTCATCCTCTGGTTCAAGAAAATGTACATCACATGTGGCCACAACGGGCTTATTATACTCACTACCTAAGTCAACAATCCTTTGGTTTATCTTCATCAAATCTTCTTTAGAGTTAATATTTCTTTCATCACTTCTATCACTTCGAATTAAGAATTCGTTATTGCCCAGAGGTTGAATTTCCAGGTAATCATAGAAATTAACCAGCCTTGCAATCTGCTCTTCAGATTGATTTCCTATAACTGCCCTGTATATCTCACCAGCCTCGCAGGCAGAACCAACCATAATGCCTTCCCTACATTCCATCAAAAGGCTTTTAGGAATCTTAGGACGTTTATTATAATATTCTATATGGGACAGGGATACCATCTTATAGAGATTAATCCTTCCAACATCATTTTTAGCCAATAAAATGGCATGAAAAGCAGGCAACTTGCGAATTGCTTCAGCTGACAGTCTACCTAATTTATCAATCTCATTTATATTATGTATATCTTTTTCTTTAAGCATATGAGTAAACTTTAGGAATATTTCTGCTGTTGCCCCTGCATCATCCACAGCTCTGTGATGATTTTCTAAGGATATCCCCAGTGCTTTGGCAACAGTATTAAGCTTATACCTGCTTAAGTTAGGAAGCAGTATCCTTGAAAGTCCCACAGTATCAATATAGGTAAATTTGCTACTAAGACCCTGTATACTAGCATTTCTTATTATAAAGCCCATATCAAAGCTAGCATTATGGGCAACCATAATTGAATCTTTGCAAAATCTAAGAAAATCTGGGAGTACCTCCTCTATAGTCGGGGCATTTATAACCATATCATCCGTTATGGAAGTTAAGTCCGTAATCTCGTAGGGAATTGGCATCTGGGGATTTACAAAACTACTATATGTATCTACAATCTCACCCTGAGATATCTTAACTGCTCCGATTTCTATAATTCTATCATTTACTTTGCTAAAGCCTGTGGTCTCAATGTCAAATACAACAAAATCACCATCTAGGCTCTGATTCTTGTCACCGCTTACTACTTCTTTAATATCATCAACAAGATAGGCTTCCATTCCATATATAACTTTAAATTCCTTAGCCCTTTGTTGCTCGGCAGGGTCTGAAAAATCCCTTGGATTTATGGCATGGTTGGCATCGGGAAAGGCTTGTACAACACCGTGATCAGTTATAGCTACAGCCTTATGACCCCAACTAAAGGCCCTGCGAATCAGCTTCTTTACATCTACTACCGCATCCATGTCACTCATCATAGTATGGGCATGAAGCTCCACACGCTTAACCGGTGCCTTATCATACCTGCTGGTTGTGAAGTCATCTATGGTCTTTATGCCAACTACAGACCCAATAGTAATATCCTTATCAAATGTATCTGCCATGGCTATTCCCTTTAGCTTATAAAAGGAGCCATTCTTAATGACGTCAAGAAAATCATCTACATCTATTGTTTTAATAAAGAGCTTAACCTTGATAGAATCCGTAAAGTCAGTTAGAACAAATGTAATAATGGTTTTTTCATTACGTATATTTCTAGTTTCCAACTTCTTTACCATACCACGGATTACAACTTCACCTATTTCACCTATAATATCACTGATGGGAATATGTTCACCTTCAAAATTCTTACCATAGACAAGGGAAGGATCTTTAGGCAATCTACGATATTTAACCTTTGCCTTATTATAAGTTGATTCTACTTTTCTATTATTGTTGTTTCCATTATTATTAGAAGTGTTTTCTACACCTGAAGAGTAAGCACTTCTATTATCTACACCATAATTTGCTGGATCCCATGCCGCAGAATTTAGAGCTCCATTTGCGGATGAATCATTCATAGATGTGCCATGGGAGGCAACATTATTTATTGAATTCATCTCATTGTTTATACTGTCTGATGAATTACTTCCATTCATATAATCCACATTAACAAATTCATAGGTGGGATTCACATACTCATCATCTACATCATCATGGTCTTCGTCAATATTACCTAGTCTTAAGAAGGCAGGCCATCTAATCTTTCTTTTTTCCGTGATAGTATAGTAGAGGAATTAAGGGATATAAGTATTGTTACATATCATATTCTAACTATGGCAAAGTCAAAGGTTGAGGGGAATAATATTATTATCAAGGTTACCGAAAGCTGTGTGGTTGAG
>JAAYRE010000138.1 GCA_012518935.1 Clostridiales bacterium | reverse complement strand
TCATTTTTAAGTTGCAATTTACGGAAACTCAAGATTCTATGCAATGGCAATCTTTCTATGTTATACTAGCAATAAGCAGATAGATAATCTGTAAAAAGATTGGATGAAAGGATATAATCTTATCTCACTTTGCGAGAATAATTAGATTATAAAAACAATATGACAACAAATAATAGATTAGAACATGGTTATTCAAAACATATTTTTAAGTTTATAAGTATAAAGTTTCTCCTTCTTATATTTGTTATATTCCTTTTATTATCAGGATGTGCTAATAATAATGATAAAAATGAAAGCCCTGATCTAACGCCTGATAACATAGCTTCTAAAGATACTTGTAAAGATGATGATTTTTCAGAAGATTCTGATGATGATTCCTTAAATGTTAATGATAAAGATGATAAGGATAATACCATTGATACAGGAAGTCATAATATAGAGCCTGTTCCCGTATTCATTAATCCTGATGGCAGTAACCTAGAAAGCAGAATTTTGGTTCCTGAAGGTTTTACTAGGGTGCCCTCTACAAGCAAGGAAATTACAGGCTTTATTAGAAATCTTCCCTTAAAGGAAGATGGTAGTCAGGTTTTAAAATACAATGGTTATCCAATAGCTAAGCAAGATGATCATGTGGCTGTTTTTGATATTAGTGTCGGAGAAAGAGATTTGCAGCAATGTGCTGATTCCGCCATGCGAATCTACGGTGAATATTATTGGTCCTTAGGTGAATATGACAAGATAGCCTTTCACTTAACCAATGGCTTTTATATGGATTATTCCAAGTGGAAAGAAGGATACCGAATTGTCGTGGATGGTAATGATGTTCGTTGGAACAAATCTGCATCATTTGATGATTCCTATGAAACATTTCTAAAATATATGGAAATGGTTTTTGCTTATGCAGGCACTCTTTCTCTTACTGCAGAAAGCAATCCAATACTTCTTATGGACCTACTGCCTGGAGACCTTCTTCTTGAGGGAGGTAGCCCTGGCCATTGTGTTATGGTTATAGATATAGCCTATGATAGTGATGGTAATAAGTGTTACCTCCTAGCTCAAGGATATATGCCTGCTCAGGACTTTCATGTACTAACCAATCCTCTACATCCTGAAGATCCCTGGTATTATGAGGATGAGATGGAATATCCCATACTTACCCCCTCCTGGACCTTTGAAGAGGGTTCCCTGATGCGTTGGGGTGATTTTGCCTTAGATGGGTGGCAAGATGGCGCCATAGCTGCATTTTCTAAGCAGCCTAGTGATTCAGACAATATCAGTCAGGTCACACTTCTAGCTGTTGGTGATAATCTAATCCATATAGAGGTAGTAGAAAGCGGCAAGCAAGAGGATGGCTCATATAACTATGATCATTTATATGATGAGATAAGGGATGATATAGCTGCTGCAGATATTGCCATCGTTAATCAGGAAACCATCTTAGGGGGAAAGGACCTTCGCTATTCTGGATATCCTGCCTTTAATTCTCCTACAGAGATTGGAGAAGCCTTGGTGGAAGCAGGTTTTGATGTGATACTTCATGCCACAAATCATACCCTTGATAAGGGACTTAAGGGGGTCAATAATACCTTTGATTTTTGGGATAGATACCAAGATATTAAGGTCCTTGGCATAAATAAAACTGCCAGAGACCGCGATACTGTTCCTATTGTTGAAAAGAATGGCATTAAGATTGCCATGCTAAATTATACATATGGTCTTAATGGATATAAGGTACCTGATGGCATGCCCTATCTGGTTAATATGCTAAGTAAAAAACAGATGGAAGAGGATATAAAAAAGGCCCAAGATGAGGCTGACTTTATTATAGTCTTTCCACATTGGGGCACTGAATATGTCTATGAACCCACAAAATCACAAAGGGACCTGGTGGACTTTTATTATCAGCTGGGGGTAGATTTAGTAATAGGAACCCATCCCCATGTCATACAGCTTGTAGAGTGGATTACATCTGATTCAGGCCATAATATGTTGGTATATTATTCCCTTGGTAATTTTCTCTCATATCAAAAAGAAGCACCTCGTATGCTAGGTGGAATTGCCCACTTAACTATAACAAAGGATGATTCGGACACATATATTAGCCAGGCTGGAGTTACTCCCATCGTAACCCATTATGAACATGGCCCAAAGGATTATAATTATGGAATATATAGGCTATCGCAGTACTCCGAGGAGATGGGAGAAAAACATGGTGTTTCAGATATAGCAACCCAAGGGGCTTTCTCATACAAAAAGGCACTAGACCTTGCCAGACAGGTTCTAGGGGCCTGGTACATAGAATAAGATAGATTTTCACTGGCAAAACTCTGGCACCGAAGGCAAGTAGCAGAATACTGTAAAATGAAATAAGATTGGCTAAAAAGGTGCACCCCTATGGACGCACGTTTTAACCAATCTTATTTTATAATTCTACCCTCTCTCGCTCCCCCAGCTTCTTTCCTCTGGCTTATACCTTCTCCTGTACTTACCTACTTTAGGGTATCAAATTTTATCATTAATGTCAATATGATTTTGTTTTTATCAGATTTTTTATACAAATTCACCAAATAACATCCTGTGTTTTGTGCTTTTATTCTGAATAGCCCTTGGGGTTTTTGTATTGCCAGTTATAAGAGTCTCTACACATTTCATCAATTCCTCTTACTGCCTTCCATCCCAATTCCTCATAAGCCTTTGATGAATCCGCATATGATACTGCGATGTCACCAGGTCTTCTGTCTACAACAACATAGGGGAGCTTTTTATTACAAGCTTTCTCATAATTCTGAATTATTTCTAATACGCTATATCCTCTTCCAGTTCCCAGATTATAAGTAACTAAACCTGAATTCTTCATTAGCCTTTCTATGGCTTTTATATGGCCAATTGCAAGATCAACCACATGAATAAAATCCCTAATCCCTGTTCCATCTGCTGTATCATAATTATCTCCAAAGACATTAATTTCTTTCAGCTCTCCCATTGCAACCTTGGCAATATAGGGAACAAGATTATTGGGAATACCATTGGGATCCTCTCCAATCTCTCCGCTTTCATGGGCACCAATAGGGTTAAAATATCTTAGTATAGCAATGTTCCACCCCTTATCCGCCCTATATAAATCTCTTAATATATCTTCTATCATTAGTTTTGTTCTTCCGTATGGATTAGTTGCTGATAAAGGAAAATCCTCTTTTATAGGAACTGTTGCCGGGTCTCCATATACTGTTGCAGAAGAGGAAAACACCAGATTTTTAACCTTATATTTTTCCATAACCTCCAGTAAATTAATTGTTCCAGTTACATTAACCTTAAAATACTGCAGAGGCATCATACATGATTCTCCTACTGCCTTTAACCCTGCAAAATGTATAACAGCATCTATGTTTTCAATATCAAAAATTTTTAATAAGGCTTCTGTATCTAATATATCATTTTCATAAAACTTAATATTTTTTCCCGTAAGTTTCTCAACACGCTTAATAGCCTCAATACTGGAATTACTAAGATTATCAATTACTACAACCTCATATCCATCATTAAGCAGTTCTAGACAGGTATGGCTACCAATATAACCGGCACCTCCTGTTACTAATATTCTCATAATAATGCTTCCTCCTAACTAATTTCATATTTTAACTAAGCCTCAAACCCATGGTACCATTATATAACAAGCCTGGAAAATAACAATAAGATATTTCTACCTGATTAATTTCCACAATATAACATGATGACCAACCTATAAAGTGTGCTAAAATATATATTAAGCGGATTATTAAGTTAATATGTATCCGCAACAATATGATATGATAGGTGGGTTACCATGGAAAAGATATTTTCCTTCCGGTATGCCCTTCTTCTAGCTATCTATATATTAAGTCTAATGCTACCTACAAATCAAGCTGTTTCAAAGAAAGATCTTGAGACCATAAATGTTAACTTAAGCTTAACAGAATTAATTCCTGTTACCACCAATCCTATAATAAATAATGAATATACCTTGAATGTTCTTGGTACCACAGTATCTATCGATGAAAGTACTGAAAGTATTCTTAGTAAGCTCGGAAACCCCAGCCGTATAGTAGAAACAGATATGGACTTTGAGTATTATGTTTATAATAATAATTATAGCAAACTGTTATTCGTTGCTATAAATAATAATAAAGTAGTAGGTTTTTATACGGATTCTATAGATTTTAATTACCTTGGAATTACCCCTTCTAGCAGTTTTGAAGATATAAACGATATCCTTAGTAGCGATTATCCCATGGATTATGTAATTACCCATAGAACAAAGGCCCATACCTTGCATCTTCTAATAGATGAGGTAGGAACAAAGAAAGTAACTGGCATCTTAGTTCTAGATGCTGATCTTGAACATATGGGATATAACTCCACATCTATAATGGGTGCAGAGCTTTTAGTCTATGACTTGACAAATTCTATGAGGGCAAGAAATGGACTTACTCCTCTCTCCTGGTCTTCAACTGCTGCCAAAGCCGCAAGAAGGCACTCTACAGATATGGCTAACAATAATTACTTTGACCACTATAGTTTATATGGAAAAAGTCCAGGGGATCGTTTAAGGGAAGAAGGTATATATTATAAGAATATGAGCGAAAATATAATTGCAGGATACGGTGGTGCAATTATCTCTACTCATGGGTGGTATAACTCTCCAAATCACAGAGAAAACATACTTGATAAAAACTATAGATGCTTAGGAGTTGGATTTACATATCAGGAAGAAAGCCATTTTAAAACATTTATTACACAAGTTTTTTATAGATAAAATATATTTACCAAGTTATCCTTGATTAGTATGGTCTGTATATTGTATTCTGTATATATGTATAGGAGGACAATGGATATGGATCAAGTTTTATTTCACAAAGTCTGTGATCAGGTCGTCGGTATGGAACAAGGACTAATGGGCATAGGAACATTAAGGGAAAAGACCGTTCACTCTGTCTTAAAAAACTATTATGAGACAGATCCGAAAAATCATGAAGTTAGAATAGACGGCTTTGTAGCAGATATTTTCAACCAACATGAAATAATTGAAATACAAACTCAGGGCTTCGACCGCTTAAGAAAAAAGTTGCCCGTTTTTCTTGAACAATATCCTGTAACTATTGTGTATCCTGTTCCTTTCACCAAAATTATTCGCTGGGTAAATCCTACAACAGGAGAAATAACACCTCCAAGGAAATCACCCAAAAGGGGTCGGCCACATGACATTTTCCCAGAATTATATAAGATTAAGAATCTGCTCACAAATCCTAATCTTAGGATTAAAATTGTTATGCTTAATATGGAGGAGTACCGATTCTTAGATGGATGGAGCGAGGATAAAAAGAAAGGTTCTACCCGTTGTGATCGCATTCCAACGGACCTTATTGAGGAATTCAATATAACAAAACCCAATGATTATAGCCTCCTTATACCGGAATCGTTAAGTATAGAGTTTACTAGCACAGATTTCAAAAAAGCTTCTGGCCTTTCAAGGAAAGTAGCAAGTACCGCTGTACATATACTAAATTATGTAGGAAGTATAGAAAAAATAGGTAAAAAGGGTCGTGCATACCTCTATACAAAAAGAGAGAATAATAAATAAAAAGGAGATTAATCATGAGTGCAGAAAACAAAACAAACACCCAAAACAATCCGGAGCTAGATGCCGTCTCACCTAAGACTAGCTCAGAAACAATCAAGGAGGCAATACCTTCCATGGACGATTTTAAAGACCAAATTGACAGGTCCTTTAAGAAAATAGTTGAAGGAGATCTTCTAAAGGGTACAGTCATCGGCATAACAGATACGGAAGTCTCCTTGGATCTGGGCACTTATGCTGAAGGAATTATAAGGATACAGGATTTAAGTAATGATCCTTCTTTTTCAATTAATGAGGATGTTACTCTTGGTGAGGAGATGTCTGCTATGGTTATAAGTAGCGACGATGGCCATGGTAATCTTTTGCTTTCAAAGAAATTGGCTGACAATCTTCTTGCCTGGGATAAACTTAATGAAGATTTAGAATCCAAGAAGATAATACCAGTTAAAATTGCACAAGCTGTAAAAGGTGGTGTGGTTGCATATTTATATGGAGTCCGTGGATTTATTCCTGCCTCACAACTGTCTATCTCCTATGTTGAGGATTTAGAAACTTGGGTAGGAAAAGAAATAGAAGTTATGGTAATTACTGCAGATAAAGAGGGTAACAAACTTATTTTATCTGGTAAAGAAGTAGAGATTGAAAAAGAAAACAAAGAAAGATCAAATAAGATATCAAAGTTAACCCCAGGAACTGTAACTACTGGTATTGTAGAAAAGATAATGTCCTATGGAGCATTTGTTAATATTGATAAGGGTTTAACAGGACTTGTTCATATATCTCAAATTAGTGAAAAACGAATTAAATCTCCCAATGAAGTAATCAAAGAAGGGGAAACTGTTACGGTTAAGATAACAGAAGTTAAGGATGGGAAAATCAGCTTAAGCATGAAGGCTGTCCAAGACAAGGAAGAAGTGGTTGATGATCTTGTAAATACTCCATCATCTTACCAGTCTGGTGAAGAAGTAACAACATCTCTGGAGTCGTTATTAAAGAACATTAAACTATAATAGATCAAGAAGCGTTTTGAAAACATTCTGGGGTATACCTATCTTCCCTGCACTCTAATCCATACTCATGAATTAGTAGTACCATGGAAATAAGGTATACCCCTAGTTATTTCAAACCTTCTATGTTTATGTTTAAAAATATATATAGCCTAGTAGATAAAGTATGATAAAGGCCAAAGCTCCTAGTCCGATTGTTTGGAAGATTATAAGTATCCATAGTAAGACACGGTTAGTTCTAATCTTTCTATGTAATATTTGATTGCTTTCAAAAAGCTGTGCCTGCTTTTCATTAAGCTGATATAGAAGCTGCTTTTGTAACTCAACAAAATTAGCTGTCACATTACTAACTACTCTTTTGTCTAATTCATCTAATTTGTAATTAGTCTCAATATTAGTAGCTAGCAAATTATCCATCTGCTCTACAATCTTCTTACTAGAGTTTAAGATATTATTATCAAGCTCAGACATAATTTCGCTCTCTCTATTCTTTAATTCCTCTAAGAGAAGAAGAATCCTTTCATTCTGATCCTTCAATTGTGATAACTGGGATGTAGACATGTGTCCCTCCCTTCTAGGCTCCTGGGTTGGCGGGAGATTTTGCATATACCTCTCCAGGGTCTGTTTATAGCGATGTAATAAGTCTTTGTAATGTAACAATATTCCCTCATGTTTGCCTTTGTAAGTGTCTCGGAGCTCTTTACTCTTACCTAAAGGAAATCCCTTCATCTATACCTCCTCCAATTAGCTCTAGGCACCAAAGCCTAGAAGCATTCTGTTCCTTTCTGACTTTTTCCTCTTTCGTTTACTCTTTTTACTATCAGTCAATATCTGTTCGTCATCTACTATATTTCCGATAGATTCTACAACCATGGAGCTATAATCCCCTATGGCAGTATAGTCTTTTAAGGACTGTGAATTATATTTTTGTACCTCTTCATTTATTGAAAGCATTTTTTGGTCTAAGTATGCTACTAGTTCAGAACATTCTTTTAGCTCTTTGCTTATATGATCAGGAGCATTGCCTTTAAATTTATAATGAATCTTGTGCTCCAAACTTGCCCAAAAATCCATTGCAATCGTTCTAATCTGCAACTCTACCTTTGTATCTATAGTTTTATCTGATAAAAAAACCGGTATGGTTACAATCATATGGTAGCTAGTGTATCCGTTAGGCTTGGGATTTGCTATATAATCTTTTATCTTTAATACTTTAATATCACTTTGTTTTGATATTAAGTCAGCAATTCTGTAGATATCTGAAGTAAATGAACATATTATCCTAATACCTGCTACATCATTAATATACTTTATTACATTCTCAACTGTCAATTCCTTTTCATATCGCTGTAATTTCTCAGCTATGCTTTTTGGAGTCTTTAATCTTGATGTAATATGTTCAATCGGGTTATACTGATGGGCTAACTTAAACTCGTTATTAAGTATTTCAAGCTTTGTATTAATTTCCTTTAATGCTGAATCATATAACATAAAGGCTCTTTTTAGTTCCTCTGTTTCATTATATAACATCGGTCGATTCATTCCATCACAACCTTCTCTTTTATATTGTTAAGTTTTTATTAATATTGCACAAAATTTCATTTGCTAAGTAAGTATATCATATAATTATGAACAAAGATTGAAATTTTGAAATCTTAATCAAAAATTAAGAAATAGAAAAATAATAATTAAAACTTTCTTGTTGACAATGGCAATTCTAAAGTATATAATAAGAAAAATATTACAGAAAGTGAGGTTAAACATATGTTAAATAGAAATAAAAATAGCAATTATAATAATTACAATAATTTATCTTTATATGGAAATACCTCATGGAACTGTAAAAGTTTGATTATATATAATTCGTATCTCTTTCGCAATTAAAGGGATAGACGGGAAAAAGGATATATAATCGTATTTTGTATGTTTGCCATGGCTTTTCCACCATGGCTTATTTTTATGCAAATTAACAATAAAAGCAATGCTAAAGGGCAGGGCAGAAATGAGGTTGAACATGACTATTATTTGACTTACTAGTTATTAGCGTATGTGCATCTAGGGAATGCAAGAATGGAGGGAAAATGAACAAATTATCTTATTACTTAAAGAAATATTGGTATCTTTATGCTTTGGGGATTCTTATTACAGTCATTGCTGTGATATTAGATATGCTTCCACCGCAGATTACAAAGCGAATGATAGATAATGTCATAATTGGTGGGGAAATGAATTTGCTTCCTTTTCTACTGGCTATGATTTTAATAATTAATATATGCAAAGCTATCTTTTCCTATCTAAAAGAACTTATTTTTGATTCTTTAAGCTCAAAGATTGCTACCAAGCTTAGAAAGCGATTATTTATTCATATACAGGGATTATCCATAAGTTTTTTTGATGAAAACAACACTGGAGAACTTATGTCTAGGGTAAAGGATGATATAGACAGAGTCTGGGGAGCTATTGGTTATGTCAGTATGTTAATTATACAGGTATTTATTCACACGGGAATGGCCTTATATTTTATGTTTCGGGAAAGTCCAGGACTTACCATAATACCAGTTATTATTTTACCAATAGTAGCCCTTTTGGCTATTCTAATGGAAAAAAAGCTTGGTAAGGTTTATGAAGAAATTAGCGAGCAAAATGCGGTATTAAACACCGTAGCACAGGAAAACCTCTCCGGTGTTCGTACTGTTAAATCTTTTGCCAGAGAGAAATTTGAAATTAAAAAATTTCTATCCCATAATAAGAAGTACTACCAGTTAAACATGAAGCAATCCAAGGTTTTTATAAAGCTATATCCATATTTTCAGCTAATAACAAAGCTTTTACCCATGATTGTTATCTTTTTTGGAGGACAAATGGTTATTAAGGAAAATATGTCTCTTGGATCCTTAGGAGCCTTTACTGAATACTCCATGAATATAGTCTGGCCAATAGAAATGTTGGGCTGGCTGTCTAATGATTTGGCTGCGGCCTTTGCTTCATATAAGAGAATACAAAAAAT
>JAAYRE010000137.1 GCA_012518935.1 Clostridiales bacterium | reverse complement strand
GCAACCACTTTAACTAATCCAGCATATTCTATTATAATTTTTTCATGAAGTTCAGGTGTCTTTTTCTTGGAATAAGCTTCCCAAAGCTTCTTTCTGCCTTCTTCAGCGTTCATATTGCCTCCTAAAATTATAATGAAACTGCTCTTTGTCTACTTATTATTTAACTAATTCTTTATTATTATCTTCTGCTTTATTTACAGAGTTTTCTACATTTTTACCATCAGAGCTGTCTGCTTTACTATCTTCTGATTTGTTTTCTGAATTATCTTCTACCTCACCATCTGTCTCTTCTTCATTGGTTTTTGGTTTAGCCATTAAAACCTTATTAACAATAGACCTTGCAATAAGACCTATTATATAGAAAATGATTAGAACTAAGAAAAGTCTCTTTAAACTGGTTAATAAGTCAGCCTTGTGATAAATATCAAAAAAACAAGTAATAGCACCTGCTATCAGCATAATAAATGCTGGTATATATCTGTTACGCATCCTCTTGTCCTCCATCAAATCTTTTAATTTAGGAATTCAACTAGAGGATTTTAGGCTCTTTACCAACAGATTTTATATGTAACTTCCCGGTTTCAGGGTAGAATTCTATAGTTCTACCATAATTTGCACCGGTATCCTCTGCTAAAATCTTAATTCCTAGACTGCTTAGTTTATTCTTAGTAGCCTCTACATTACGGTCACCAATTCTCATCATTTCTTGTTCATTGCCGAAGCTAAACATCTGTGCTCCACCTGCAATCTTTGAGACTAAGTTTGCCTTGCAAGCACCTATTTGGGTCATATCTTTAATTAGGCTGTCAATTCCAGTATCTGCAAACTTATATTTATTTGAGTTATTAATTATTTTTGTACTATCTGGTAGCATGATATGCACTAATCCCGCAATCTTCTTAATCGGATCATATAGTACAATTCCTACACATGAGCCGAGACCAAGTGTCGTAAGAGCATACGGTGCCTTACATACATTTGCATCAGCCATGCCAACTTTTATCATTTTGTTCATTATTTCACCCTATAACCCCAACGATGTTAATATAGTTGTATATGATTCAAGTGTTGGTATCAGTAGGAAATACCCATTTAAAGATTTATCCAAATTACCAAACTCTGTTTCAATCAATAATGCCTTGTCCCCAATCTTTCCAAACTCAATAGCTGGAACACTTAAAATAGCTCCTGCCATATCATTTGCCATATAAGGTATGCTTGATGTAATTGTTAGGTTGGTTAGCGAAGATAGGGATGATAAATATGCTCCTGCAATTATATTGCCTATTTCATTTAAAGCTGAAAGCTCCATTTCAGTAAATCCTTCACCCTTACTGCTACCCATATTATCAGAATTAAGTAAATTACCAAGGAGAAGGTTAACTAGATGACTTGAGGCATCATTGTCCATCATAAACATCATCATGCCATCAATATCTCCCCCTAGAGTAAATAGGATTCCAACAACTAGGTTTTCTGCCCCTCCGACAATCTCCGGTACCTCTTTAAACTCCAATAGTTCAACTTTTGGTACCTTCATCTCAACTTTGGAATTAATCATCTGAGAAAGAGCTGTTGTTGCATTGCCTGCACCGATATTTCCAATCTCACGTAGTACATCATACTGCATATTATCCATTCCGTTTAAACTAATCTTAGACACCTAAATATCCTCCCAAAACACATGAAACTACGACTTTTCTTTATCAGCAATAACCCCCGGAACGTTTAATATGTTAATTAATTCATCACCATATTTACCTATTCCAATACTATAACCGGCTAGATTATCCTTTTCATCATAATCCATCATCTTAACATCTTCGTTGTTTAATTCAATTACGTCATTAACTTCATCTACAATCATGCCAACTGGAGCTGCTGTGGGTTCAGGCTTAATAATAAGTATTCTTGTTAAGGAGTTAAATTCATCCTCTTCAAGGTCAAATTTTCTTCTTAAACTCATAACAGGAATAATTTCTCCTCTTAAGTTTATGACTCCAAGAAAATAAGGTTGTGCTTTTGGAACTCTAGTAATCCTCTGCATAACTATAATACTATCAATATATTTAATCTCTACACCATATACATCATTACCTAGCTTCACACTAATATATTGCTTAGAATTAATTTCATCCATTCTAACACCCTCCAATACTTCAACGATAAAAAGTAATCGTATCTTCTAAAACATTCCACTCCTAGATTAATGAATTAACATCTAGAATTAATGCCACCTCTCCATTACCAAGAATTGTTGCTCCACTGACAATCTTATGGTTGTCGATATATTTACCTATGGACTTAATTACTATCTCCTGCTGACCGAGCAGGTCATCAATGACCATACCAGCATATCGCTCGCCTTTCTTAACAATAACAACCAGAATCTCGTCTGCTTCTTGGATATTGTCACATTCAAGAATTTCATTGAGCCTAATAATAGGTATTACGTTGCCTCTTAAGTTTAGTACTTCCTTGCCATTTACATTCTTGATATCTTTACTTCTAACATTCTCAACTGTCTGTATATTACCAAGAGGAAGGGCGTATTTTTCTTGGGAAATTGTAACCATAAGGGATTGTATAATAGCCAGGGTAAGAGGAAGGCTTATTATGAAATTAGATCCTTCTCCTAGCTTTGTTTTAGCTATTATATCACCACCAAGAGCCTCTATCTTAGTCTTTACTACATCAAGTCCAACACCTCTGCCAGATACGTCAGTTACATTTTCTGAGGTGGAGAAACTAGGCATGAAGAGAATATCTATAATATCTTTGTCTGTCATTCTTTCAGCCTGTTCTGGGGTAATAGTACCTCTCTCTACGGCTTTGTTTTTAATCTTTTCTAAATCAATTCCTTTTCCGTCATCCCTTACTTCGATTATAACATTATTACCATCCTGATAAGCATCAAGATATATAGAACCAACTGGATTCTTACCTGTAGTCTTTCTTTCTTCCTTATCTTCTAGACCATGGTCTGCTGCATTACGTAGCAAATGCATTAAGGGGTCACCGATTTCATCAATTACCGTACGGTCTAGTTCTGTCTCTTCACCGGTCATATATAGCTCCATGGGCTTATTCAAACTCTTAGACAAATCACGAATCATTCTAGGGAAACGATTAACTACACTCTCAATAGGCACCATCCTAACCTTCATAACAGATTCATGAAGATTAGTTGTAACTCGCTCCAGATATTCAATTTGGTCAAAGTATGAAACATCCAACACCTCATGTAAGGAACTGCTAGAAGATACTAGACTGTTCTTAGCAATAATCAACTCACTGACCAAATTCATTAATACATCAAGTTTTTCAATATCTACACGGACTGAACGGTTAGCTACTGCTTTAGTAGGCTGTTTTTTTGTTGGGTTACTTTTGCCCTTTAAATCCCCTGAATCACCACTAGCCTTTGTAGCTGATACCGTAGTTTCATCCTGCTTAATGGCTTCCAAATATCTCTGTATTTCATCATCATCAAGCTTTATGTAATCTGCCACTACTTCCTTTACTTCTGATACACTCATGGCATAACTTTTTAGCTGCTCAGGTGTTTCTCTAGTAATTACATAGACAGAATAATCAAAGTCATACTTTTCATCTTCTAAGTCCTGGGCACTAGGGTGAAGCTTAATAATCTCCCCATGCTCTTCAAGACTTCTATTAATCATATAAGCTCTGGCACCTTTTAAAACACAATATTCCTGTATGTATATAGTTAAACCTATTACATTCAAATCAAGTGACATGGCTTTAGCCATAGCTTTTTTCTCATGTTCCTCAATTTTTAAATACCTGAACTTTTCCTTATCATTGTATTCTTTTATATCAGGTTTGGAACTATCATCAGTGCTTGATGGGGTTGATGTATTTTCATCAGCATCAGACTGAATCTTACCTAAGCCAATATCCAAGATTTTATTTAAACTATTTATTATATCCTCAGAATCCAAATCCCCTTCAGTTCCATCTGTCTGTATGCTGGCCAAATAATCCTCTAGAGCATCCAGACCCCTAAAGAGTACATCAACTAATTCAGATGTTGCCTTCATATTACCATTGCGAATCTCAGATAAAACATTCTCCATATCATGGGTTAAACGTTGCATCTTTTTATAGCCCATGGTTCCTGCCATGCCCTTTAGGGAATGAGCAGCACGGAATATCTCATCAATAGTATTTTCATTCTCTGGTTCCTTCTCCAAAATCAGAATATGTTCATTCAGGCTTTGAAGATGTTCTTTTGTCTCATCAATAAAAATCTCTAGGTATTGACTTACGTCCATTTAATGCACCCCCACATTCTTAAGTATAGCTTTAGAAATATTTCCCAGTGATTCTTCCCTATCAACCAGTCCTGTCTTTTTTACCATTCTTGGCATTCCATATACAATACTAGTTTCTTGATCCTGAGCTATCACATGAATATTTTTACTTTTACTTAATTCCTTGATTCCGGCAGAACCATCACTCCCCATACCGGTTAGCACCACGCAGGTAATTTCATCATAATCAGTATCCATTAAGGATTCAAACATAATATCTGCACTAGGCATTAGACCTTGTCGTGGTTGTTCTGTGGATAGCTTAATCAGATGATTACCTTTGCCATCATGCACAATTCGCATATGACTGCCCCCTCGTGCAATATAAGCATTTCCCATCTTCACTATCTCACCATCTTCAGCTTCCTTAACCGTAATCTGGCTAAAAGAATTTATTCTCTCTGCCAAAGATTTTGTAAATCCTTCAGGCATATGCTGAACTATAACAATTCCTGCGTCCAAATCAGCTGGAAGCATTGGAATAACCGAGTGAAGTGCCTTGGGCCCACCTGTTGAACATGCAATTGCAATCAATTTTTTCTTTTTTCTTTTTAAGGATTTTGCATGCTTGTAACGAAAAGACTGTTCTTCTTTCTCTTTCTTCTTAAGTTCTGGATAAGCTTCTACTTCCTTATCTAGCCCTTGAGCCTTAACGGAGATTTTCTTGGGGTCTGCCCATCTTAGTTTTGTTGCAACCTCCAAACAATCCAGAAGCCTCTTAGAAAAAGTCTTGCTCCGTAATTCCTCAATATCTTCTGGTTTTGTTATTAAATCAAAGGCACCCAGCTCTAATGCCAGTATTGCTTCTTTTGCATCCTTAGTGGCGATAGAAGAGACTACTATAACAGTTGTCTTAATATTCTGCTTTTTTATTTCAGCCAAAAACTCTAGACCATTCATTCTTGGCATATTAATATCAAGCAAAACCGCATCTACTTTGTCGGCATTCATCTGAAGCATGCTGATTCCATCAAGGCCATTTATAGCCGCACCAATAACATGGAACCTTTTGTCACTTTCTATTATATCAGATATAACCCTTCTCATGAGTGCAGAGTCATCAATAACCAAAATATTTTTTATCATTTTATCGACCTTTCTGTTATTATATGTCATTAAATGTCGAGATTTTTACTTTTTTTCATTTCTTCTTACTTTTCTCTCTTGCTCAAATATGTATTTAATCAAATCTTCTCTGTCACTTTCACTAATATGTGAAAATTCAGCACGGTGCTCGTAGAAACCCAGGCGATTAATTATTTTTTGAGAAACAATAATATCAGAATTTAGTACTAATTTCTTTAATTCATTTTTTATAAGAAACTCAAGTCTGATTCTAACTTTATCTCCCTGTTTTAATTCCTGTTCAGATGTAAATCTACATCCGCCTCCGCTCAAATCTGTTATTGTACCACGGAGCCAATCTTGATTTAATTTGGCCAGTTTCTTTCTTATATCAGATTTATCCTCTGGATTTTCAAACAATTTTTTAACTAGTTTTTCCTCAAGCTTCATCTCTTCTTCTGAGATTCTTCTATATTCTATCTCATGAACACACTCAAGGCGATAATATTGCCTTCTTTGAAGTTTTTCTAACTTTGAAATCACCGAAACCAAAGCAACAATCATATTGTTTTCACGATATGTCTGTATCATAGTACAATTACATTGATATAACCCCTTCATTGTATAGAAACATAGTCTGTAATTCTCACCTTTATTAAGAATAACAACCATGCCCCCTTTTATCGGAGTTGCAATAGAAATATTTTCATCTCCAACAAAATCCAATACTTGACTTACATATGTCTTTGCAGACTTAATTGGATCTCCTTTTTGGTCTAATTGTTTGATTTCAATTTTATCCCCAATGTTTACAGTATTAGATAGGATATGCATATATACTCACTCCAATTATTTTTTAATTCTAGATTTTAATAGATTGGAAAACAGCTGGGCAATCCCCTTTCTCTCTTCTATAATCTCCTGATTAGTGTTACTAAGTTTCTCTGCAAAATTAATGATTTGTTTAGAAAATTTTGAATTTGGATAAGCACAAATCGCAGGCTTTTGTAACATAACTGCCTTCGATACCGTGTTATCCATAGGTATAGATCCAATGTACTCTAACTTAAGTTTTAAAAATCTCTTTACAACAATGCTTAATTTATCATATAACTCTTCACCGTCATCATCAGGTGTAAGGCGATTTGCTATCATCTTAATTACTGTATCATCAATAGAAAAATCAGATTTTCGATTTAATGTCTTAAGTAGAGCATAGGCATCTGTAATAGATGTGGGCTCAGGAGTAGCCACCAGTATAACCTCAGAGCTAGCTGCTAAAAATTCCAAGACAGAATCAGTAATTCCTGCTCCGGTATCTATAATAATTATATCTGACATATCATCTAATTCTACCAGCTTACGAATCAGATATATGATTTGATCTTTTGTCATATTAGTAAGTTCTTGAATTCCCGAACCACCAGATATAAATCCTATATTCTCAGGTCCCTCTGTAATTATATCTGATAAATTCTTTCCTCGAAACATTAAATCCGCCAGATTATACTTTGGTCTTATCCCTAACATTACTTCAATATTAGCAAGACCAAAATCTGCATCAAGTATAATAACTCGCTTTCCAAGTCTAGAAAAAGCTATTGCTAAGTTAACAGCTATGCTTGATTTACCGACACCGCCTTTTCCGCTTGTTACAGTTATAACTCTAGAAATGTGTCTTGGGCTTTTTTGCTGTTTGACAATATTACGTAATTTTTCCGCCTGGTCCATTCTTTATTGCCCCCTTAGTAGCTGCTTTGCGATACTCTGTGCATCAATACGTTCAATATCATCCGGTACATCCTGTCCAAATGTAGCATAAGATAAGGGTGCATTTGTAAACATTCTGATATTGAATATATTTCCTACAGTACTGGTCTCGTCTAGCTTAGTAAAAATCAGGTTATAATTAGTGATTTCAGAATAGGCTTCAGTAATAGTTATCAAATCCCTATATTTTGTCGTGGCACTAAGAACCAGATATATTTCCCTCTCACTCTCTGGAATAATATTAATAAGGTTCTCAATATCATCTCTTTGATTCTTATTTTTATGAGAACGACCAGCAGTGTCTACAAATACAATATCAAAATCCTCAAAATCCTTTCTTGTATTTACCAAATCATCTTCATTATAAACTACTTTCATGGGTATTCCAAGAATATTAGCATAAGTCCTAAGTTGTTCAACAGCAGCGATACGATAGGTATCACTGGTAACAAATGCAACCTTGGCCTTTTCTTCGACTTTAAATTTTGAGGCTATTTTAGCAATAGTAGTTGTCTTGCCTACCCCAGTTGGACCTATGAAGAAAACAAACTTTGGTGTATTTCCATCTAGTGAAATTGTCTTTGGTTGTCCCAATTTTAATACAATTTTTTGATATACACTGGATAGAATATTATCCATGGATGAATCCCTTTTTAGAGTACCTTCAATTTCACTTATAATTTGATTTGCGAACTTTTCATCCACTTCATTTAAAATTAATTGATTATATATTAATTGAATACATGCCAAATTCTTATTAACTGCTTTACTTTTTTGGTTTGCCTTCTTGTTGTCAACTTTTTCTTCCATCTGCTTTTCAAGGAGACTTTGAAGATTATTAAGTTTTTCTTCAATGGCAGAGGCTTTTGTTTTTACGGGTTCATTTTCCTTATCATCCTGTGGATCATCATATATTATGTCAGGGAAATTCTGTTTCTTAACCAAGGGCTCTTTATCATTTTTATAGGTGATATTATCATCAATAGCCGCAGTCACCTCTACCAAAGGCTTTTTAAATAGCTTATATATTCCTTTTGGAGATATGGTTTTAATATTCATTACAATAGCATCCTTACCAAGTTCCTCCTTGGCAAGAATTATTGCATCTGTCTCATTATTTGCTTGAAACTTCTTAATAATCACTAAACTGTCACCATCCCTACCGATTGTAATTCTACATTGGAATCTATCTCGTTATATGATACTACTATTAAATCCCTAAAATAATCCTGAGTTAATCTCTTAAAATACATACGGACTATTGGAGATGTTATGATTATGGGGTTTTTCCCCAAGTCCTCCAGCTTAGTAATCTCTGATTGGACTGAGTTCATAATTTCTCTTGTTATTTCCGGATCTAATGAAATATAAGCTCCCTGCTCTGTCTGCTTAACTGAATCCATAATATCCTGTTCAACCTTGGGATCTAGGGTAACTACACTAGTCATCTCACCATCAGGGAAATACTTTTTAGATATAGCCCTTTTTAGGCTCTGTCTAACATACTCAGTAAGAACATCAATATCTCTGGTTGTAGGTGCATAATCAGCTAAGGTTTCAAGAATAGTAACCAAATCACGGATTGATATCTGCTCCCTAAGAAGGTTTTGAAGGACTTTTTGAATTTCTCCTATGCTAAGCAACTTTGGAACCAACTCTGATATAAGTGTTGGATGGGCTTCCTGTATATTATTAATAAGATTCTGAACATCCTGTCTGGTAAGAAGTTCATGGATTTGGCTGCGTATTACCTCTGTTAAATGAGTAGCAATAATGGAAGGGGGATCTACAACAGTATAACCTAAAGATTCTGCCCTCTCTCTCTGGCTTTCGGTTATCCATATGGCAGGTAAATGAAAAGATGGTTCATATGTTGGTATGCCTGTAATTTCTTCCTCAACATAACCTGGATTCATGGCCATATAATGGTCAAATAGGATTTCCCCTTCACTGACCTGTATACCCTTTATCTTAATAATATATTGATTAGGATTAAGTTGAATATTATCTCTTAGCCGAATCATAGGTACCACTGTTCCCAATTCTAAGGCTATCTGTCTCCTAATAAGAACAACACGGTCAAGTAAATCTCCACCTTGATTTACATCTGCTAGAGGTATTATACCATATCCAAATTCCAATTCTATTGGGTCTACCTGTAAAAGAGCTGCCACATTCTCCGGTTTTCGTATTTCTTCAGCCTCAGCTTCTTCAGAGGACACCTCACTTTCAATTGATTGAATCTCAATTCTTTGTTCTATAGCTCTTCCTGCTATTACAAAGGATAGTCCATAGGTAGTAAAAAGAATAATATTTAAAGGTGTAACAAAGCCCAGTACAATCATACTGGTACCAACAATGTATAGTACCTTAGGTATAGAGAACAGTTGGTTTATTAGTACATCCCCAAAATCAGCCTCTTTTGATACCTTTGTTACCAGGACACCGGTGGCAAGAGATATCATTATGGAGGGAATCTGTGTTACCAGTCCATCACCAATTGTAAGTATTGCATATTCTTGAAATGCATCACCAGCTGACATACCTTCCATCATGCCGGTAATTGTACCACCAACTAAGTTAATGATTGTGATAAGGAGTCCTGCAACAGCATCACCTTTAACATACTTAGTGGCACCGTCCATAGAACCAAAGAAAGCTGCTTCATCTTGAATCTTTTGCCTTCTTTCAATAGCCTGTGCATCAGTAATAGCTCCTGTATTTAAGTCTGCATCAATAGCCATCTGTTTACCAGGCATAGCATCCAAGGTAAATCTGGCTGTAACTTCTGCTACACGCTCGGAACCCTTATTAATTACTAGGAATTGAATCATTATAAGCACTATGAATATAATAAGACCTATTACCAGATTACCCCCGCCAACGAATTCTCCGAAAACACGAACAACCTGTCCTGGATTACCGGTGGATAGTATAAGTCTTGTACTGGATATATTCAGTGCAATACGAAATATAGTAGTAAAAAGAAGGATGGTCGGAAAAGCCGACATATTTAGGACTTCTCTTGTAAAAACCGCGTTAAATAATACCACTAAGGATATGGCAATATTAAAAGCGAGGAAAACATCCAATAACCATGGACTCATAGGTATGATTAAAAACATGATTGCCGCTAATATATAGATTGCAACAAATATATTGTTTCTCTTCATGCCAATTCTCCTTCTCGTGTTTAATACCCATAGCTGATGAACTTCATTCTAGCCTGGCCTTATCTATATATAATAATGAATACTAAATCTTGCCCTTAAGCTTGTACACATAGGCAAGAACTTCTGCCGTCATTTGATATAATTCTGGGGGAATCTCTCCACCAACCTCTACGTTGTAATAAAGCATCCTTGCCAAGGGTTTGTTTTCTACTATTTCTATCTGATTCTCCCTGGCGACTTCCTTTATCTTGTTGGCAAGATAATCGGCTCCTTTAGCTATAAGTATTGGTGCCTCTGAAGTATCTTTATCATACTTTATTGCAGCAGCAAAGTGGGTAGGATTTGTTATAACTACATCTGCTTCAGGAAGCCTTTGCATCATTCTTCTTTGAGATGCTTCTCTCATTTTGGAACGAATTTTACCCTTAACCTGTGGGTCTCCCTCTGATTGTTTGAATTCATCCTTAACTTCTTGTTTGGTCATTCTCATGTCCTTATTAAATTTTAACTTCTGATATATATAATCACCTAAACCTAATATAAGAAAGAACATGCTAATCTTAAGTCCTAAATCCATTACCAGCTTACCTATAAGGGCAATTGCTTGTATTAGATTAATATCGTAAAGAACTAACAGTGTATTCCATTCAGATTTTAGAGTGTTATATGCTATGTAGATTATTGTAAATATTTTTACTATCTCTACAAGAAGAGAAAATAACTTATCTTTAGAAAATATTTTTTTAAATCCGCTAACTGGATTCATCTTACTAAACTTTGGCGATAGTGGTTTTCCTGATAACTGCCACTTTACTTGATATAGATTTATGGTAAAAGAAACTCCTACAGCAACTGCAAATATGGGAAGACAAGTGATAATAATTCTTAAGATAGAATCATTCATAACTTTACTTGCCTTTGATATTGTAAACTCCCCATCAAGCATCATGTCCATATTATTAAAGGTATTATTAAAATTCTCAATAAGCCTATCTCTTATATATCCTACAAACAACTTTAATGTTAAAAAGAGAGCTACAAGCTCTACAGCAGTAGTAAGCTCCTTACTTTTTGCAACCTGACCTTCTTTTCTGGCATCTAATAACTTCTTTGCTGTAGGTTGTTCAGTCTTATCTGCACCTTCTGCAAAGAACTGTAGATTATAAGGAAATAGATAATACTTATCCAATTAACTACACCTAATCCTTTACTGTATCATTGCATCAACTGGGTGACAATCTTAAAAAAGTCCATCATTTCATTAAATATAAAATCTGCAACTGAGGGCACAAGTCCTATTATCAAGTATAAGACCAAAAGTCCTACCAATATCTTCAGTTGCATACCAATTACAAACATATTTAACTGTGGTGCTGCCTTTGCCAATATACCCAGAACAGAATTAACTACTAATATGGCGGCAAATATGGGTAAAACTATTCGCATTGCTATAATAAAATAATTTATTATAAATTGCAGCATCAACTTGTATAAACTTGGTGAAATGACTGCTTGGCCTAAACTAATAACCTTATAGGAATCCACAATTGCCCTAATAAAATAATGATGAAGATTTGTTGCCATCATCATTAACATTACTAGATAGCCATAAAAATTAGATGTAATTGTGGTCTGAATCCCCGAAATCGGATCAAGCTGGCTAACCATAGAAAATCCAATTTCCATATCTATGATTTGTCCTGAATAAGACAAGATATAGTATGCTATATTTGAAAACAGGCCCATTAAGGCTCCTGCTATTGCTTCCTTAACAAGAAGAATTGAATACCCAATAATCCCATAATATTCTGGAATTGATAGTGGTATTGTAAAAAAAACTATGGCTGATAAAAATATAGAAATTCCCGCCTTAACTTTAATTGGCACATTCTTTTGAGAAAAAAATGGTGCCGTATATATAAAACTACTCATCCTAACAAGTATTAATAAATAAATTTCAAAGTTTAATAATGTAATTGTCATATGGCATTAATTAAATATGAAAAATTAGTGAATAGTTCTACCATAAACTCTTTTACGGAGTTAAGCATCCAGTTACCAAATAACATTAATACTAATAAGATGGAAATCAACTTAGGAACAAATGTAAGGGTCTGTTCTTGGATTGATGTAACTGTCTGCAATATACTGATTATTAGTCCTACAACTAAAGAAATCAACAATATAGGAGCTGCTACTTTTATAACCAAAAACAAGGCCTGCCTAGCAATTTCTATAATAATATTTTCACTCATCCCTAATCTCCTATCCCTTTAATCTCTCTTTGAACTTTAGCTAATAGAAGGTGTTTACTAAGGCTCCCACAATCAGGTTCCAACCATCTGCAACTATAAAAAGTAGTATCTTAAATGGTAAGGAAATCATTGTAGGGGGCAACATCATCATACCCATTGACATAAGTGTTGATGCCACTACCATATCAATTATAATAAATGGTATGTATATTAAAAAACCCATAATAAAGGCTTTTCGAAGTTCACTTATTATAAAGGCTGGAATAATAACAGTTATGGGTATATCTTCTACTGTATCCACTGTGTCTATATCTGCTATATCCATGAATAATCTTAAATCCTTCACATTGGTAGTCTGCTCTAACATAAAAGTCCTAATCGGTGCAAGACCTTGATCAAAAGCCTCCTCTTGACTTATCTCACCTCTAGATAATGGCTGAACTGCTTCAGTATTAATCTTGGTTATTACCGGAGACATTATAAAGAAGGTTAAGAATAAGGCTAATCCGATAAGCACTTGATTTGGTGGTGTTTGTTGCGTACCAAGAGCTGATCTTAGAAAGTGTAATACTATAATAATCCTTGTAAAGGAGGTTACCATTATTAAGATGGATGGTGCCAGTGTTATCACTGTTAGAACCAATAATATCTGCAGGGTACTTGCTAGACTCCCCTCATCTTCGTCAGTAATTAACCTAAACTCCAGAGGTCCTAAAGAGCCACTTATATTGTTTTGGCTACCTCTAACACCATCTGATGTGTTCTCTGTTGTAATAGTATCCTCAATACTTGCAGCTGATACCTGTCTTACATTGAATAAGAAAAACAGACCAATTGCCAATAATAATATTGCAAGAATCATTCTCATGGTAAATCTTTTTATCTCTGATGTAATCATGGATACCAACCTTTACTCTTTCTTACCCTTGATTTTTTCTAATATCTGACGGAAGCTTTGCTTATCATTCTCCTTATCCTTATGGATTAAAACTTCGCTGTCGTCAAGCTCCATTATATAAGTAATCTGGTCCTTGCTAATTCCTAGAACCACATACCTATCTGCAATTTTTACTATCTGTAACACCTTATTTGCACTTATACGATAAACATCAATCACTTTGAAGTTGCTATCCTTTAATTGTCCTAGCTTTACCTTTCCTACAAATCTTGATGTATAATATGCAGCAATCAGAATAAGAATTAGAATAATACATAATCCAATCAATTGCAGTGCATTATCCCATGATGAAAATCCCAGCTCTTTGTCCAAAGTTTGTTTGCTAAGCTCGGTAACTTTATCATGGTTTGATATATCATGTAATATGTACATGGTTTTCATCCACATTCTTAACCCACTGCTTTCTTAACAGCCTCCAATACTCTATCTGCTTGGAATGGCTTTACGATAAAATCCTTAGCTCCTGCTTGGATAGACTCAATAACCATGGCTTGCTGCCCCATTGCTGAACACATAATAACATTAGCTGAAGGATCTATAGCTTTAATCTCTTTCAAGGCCTTAATGCCATCCATCTCAGGCATTGTAATATCCATCATAACTAAGTCTGGTTTTGTTTCATTATACTTTTCAATAGCTTTTAGACCATTTTCAGCTTCTCCAGCGATATCGTACCCGTTTTTGACCAAAATATCCTTGATCATCATTCTCATAAATGCTGCATCATCACAGATTAATATACTTTTCGCCATTTCATAATTCTCCTATCATAATGTATTATTTTACTGTTTTTGTTTTATAATATCTGTAACCCTTATTCCAAAAGTTTCTTCCATAACCACTACTTCTCCCTTAGCAACGAATTTACCATTGACTAGGACATCTATTGGTTCTCCAGCTAATCTGTTCAATTCTATAACGGTTCCTGGAGCAAAATCCAGTATTTCTTTTATAGATTTGCTTGCTCTACCAAGTTCTACTGTAACCTCCAGGGGAACATCCATTAACAAATCTATATTTTCCGGTTGAACCATGTGAGTAGCCATGGGTGAGAAAGGTGCAAATTGAGCCTGTTGTACATTTACATCATGAACAGGGGACACCTGAGCCTGTTGGTTCATATTATACATATAATTCATATTATTTTGATTTTGCATATAGCCTACAGTGGTTTCCGTCTGCTGTGGAAACTCATGATTATCCTTAGGGGCTTCTTGGGGTTTATCATTAGTAGGTGGCCTTGAAGTCTCTGCCTCAACATCTATAGAATT
The DNA here is from genome assembly GCA_012518935.1 of Clostridiales bacterium. Classification (GTDB taxonomy): domain Bacteria; phylum Bacillota; class Clostridia; order Lachnospirales; family Lachnospiraceae; genus Mobilitalea. Next base: position 5,732 of record JAAYRE010000137.1, on the reverse strand, counting down.
GGCATGTATGAACTCCCTATAAAGATTCCTTGCAAAATCAAAGGGATATAATTGCATTAGGACACTATCTACTAAGTCTCCGATTACCATATGGAAAGAAACCTTTACGAAAGACCCCTTAAGAAAGTTAGCTATATTTTCTCCACTGACTGCTTCATCCATATCTACTATAGTTGCAGTAGGTGGTGAAATATTTACCTTCTTTTCTAAAATTGAAGAGATTGAAGTGGCTGCAGAACCCATCATTTGATTCATTGCCTCGCTTATGGCACTAAGATGTAGGTCTGATAATTCTCCTTCTATATTAGACCCATCTCCACCCATCATTAAGTCAGTTATAGTCTTTACATCATTCTCTTTTAGAATTAATATATTATTACCTTCCAAGCCATCTGCGTAATATATCTGAATAAATACGCAGGGTTTATCATAGCTATTGGCAATATCCGACCAAGTGGCATACTCTACTATTGGAGTAGTTATGACGACTCTTTGATTCACCAAGGAAAACAGAGTTGTGGCAGCTGTTCCCATACTGATATTGGATATCTCTCCAATTGCATCTTTTTCTTCCTCTGTCAAATACTCTTCTTCGGCTGGACCCTGACCATCGACTCCCATACCATTTAAGAGAGCATTGATTTCTTCTTGGGACAACATTCCATCCATTGCAGTTACTCCTCTCCTTTTATTATTGTTGAAATCTTAACCGCATAGGAACCTGAGGCAGACCCGGGAAGTGCGGTAAATTTATATAAATTCCCAACATAAACTGCTATTTCATCATCTACTTTAGAATTTAATTTAATTATATCTCCCTGTTGTATGTTCATAAAATCATTTACAGAAATAATACTTTTACCCAAGACAGCCTTTAAGGGTATCTTAGCCTTGGAAATGGCTATTTCTATAAGATCTTTATAGGACTTATTATCACTTACCTGCATGGTTGAATACCAATACTTTGTACTCAACTTATCGATAACCTTCTCCAGACATACATAGGGCAGGCATATATTCATCATGCCTTCAATATTTCCAATTTTGATATTCAAGGTTACTATGGAAATCATTTCGCTAGGGGAAATGACCTGGGCAAATTGGGAATTGGTTTCAATTCGCAGTAGTCTAGGATGTAACTCTATTACATTAGCCCAAGGTTCTATCATCAAATTAATAAAAACATTATATATTCTTTCAATAATTAATAATTCAATTTCAGAAAAATCCCTATTCTTTTCAAGAGGATATCCTCCCCCGCCTAACATCCTATCAATGATGGCATATCCAAGATTATTGGCTAATTCTATTATAATATTACCTTCCAAAGGGGCAAAATCAATAATCCCTAATAGTACCGGATTTGACAAGGCATTAGAGAATTCCGAATATGTAACAGCTTCTGAGTTGATAACTTCTACTTGAACATTCTTACGCAAATATGCCGGTAAATTGGTGGACAAAAGTCTTCCATAGTGTTCAAATATTATATTTAGTGTCCTTAGGTGTTCTTTCGAAAACTTGGACGGTCTTGCGAAATCATAGTTCTTGACCTGCTTCTCACTGGACTGCTTAAACTCTTCAACATCTAATTCACCACTACTTATAGCAGTAAGCAGATTATCTATCTCTATCTGGGATAGAACATCGCTCATAATTATTACCTCCTAGCATTCTAAACCCATAATAACACAAAATAATCAGAAAATCATCATATTTCTTAATCATATAATATGTTTCCAAATGATACGTTTATTATGAAGTCAGATTTGAAAAGTTCCTGGATACGAATTAGGACTTGATTCTTAATATCATCCTTCTTCTCCATAACCTCATCCTCTGTATACTTGGCAAATTCATCTGAAACAATTTCCTTTATATTATTCTCATACTGTTTTATCAAGGGCTCTAAATCAAGATAATCCTTATGAGTTTTATTTAAGGAAAGAGATAGATATAATACTGCATAATGATCCTCATCATCACTCTTAGCTAATTTGCATGTCATTCTTTCTTCAAATAAATATGTTCCAATATCAGACACCCCTAGATTCTCCAGCTGATTATCTGGAGATTCCAGTTCCAAATCTATTATCTGAGCTACTTTATTTACTAGGGCTATAGATTTATTAGCAGTGGGTACTATCGCAAATATTATAACTGCTGATAACACAATATTTATAATACACATAGCCATAATTATTATTGTTAATATATTCTTCTTCATCCTTTTCCCCCTTTTTCTTTTGTCAAAATATCAACTTACTTTATCTTCTACTAAATTCATTAAAAATTCTAATCTCAATACGCCTATTCTTAGCTCTTCCTTCAGTTGTGTTATTATCAGCAATAGGTTCATATTCACCTCTGCCAGAATACTTCACTGTATCGGGGTTAAGCTTATTATTGTCTATTAAGAATTCTGCCGCATTCAATGCTCTAGCAGAAGAAAGCCAGTTGTTATCCTTAAAGGTCGGACTGGTCATGGGCACATTATCTGTATGACCGATTATCTCAATAATATATCCATCAAATTTACCTAGGACATCTCCTAATCTAGATAGAATTGGTTTTGCCTCTTCAATTATATCTGCCTTACCTGATTCATAAAGGATGGAACCTTTCATGGTAAGTTGAACATATCTAAACTCAGGGTCAATACTTAGCTCAACATAATCACCTAAATTATAAGAGTCTGTAAGCTCACTTAAGTTACTATACATTTCTCCTGAGACTTCTTGCATCTTCTCTAATATAACCTCATAGGCATCACCTAGTTCCCCTTCATATGGGGCATCTTCGGTATTTTCCTTTGTTGTAGGGTCATATTTACCTTCATTTTCAATGTTAGATTCATGTCCCTGCTTACCCATATTGGTAGTGTACTTATCTAATTCATTAAGTTGAGACATACCGGAGGATATCAGTGGACCATCTCCAAAGGACCTAGCTCCCCCATCAAATATGCCGATGGAATTTGACATAGATATGGAAAAATCCTGAAATTTCTCTCCATCAATATCAGACATGGCAAAAAGCATAACAAAAAAACACAAAAGAAGATTCATCAAATCTGCAAATGTATTCATCCAAGGAGCACTACCCCCTGATTGTTCTTCTTGCCTTTTCTTCCTAGACAATATTTTCACCGCCTTCTTCCCTTTGGGAAATGCTCGCCCTACGACTTGGTGATAAGAAGGATTTTAGTTTTTCTTCAATAACTCTAGGATTTTCTCCTGCTTGAATTGATAGTAGACCTTCAACCATCAACTCCTTAACCATGATTTCACTGGAGTTTTTAGATTTTAGTTTTGTGGCTATAGGAATACATATCCAGTTAGCAAGAACAGAGCCATAGAAGGTTGTAATCAAGGCTACTGCCATAGCAGGGCCAATTGCCTTGGGATCATTCATAACCTTTAGCATGTTAATAAGACCAATCAAAGTACCAATCATACCCCAAGCAGGTCCCATGGCTCCTAAGGAATCCCAAAATCCAACTACTTCCCCATGCCTATCCTCTATACAATTAAGTTCTGTCTCCATTATGCTTCTAACTAGCTCAGGATCTGTACCATCAACTATTAAAAGAATTCCCTTCTTTAAAAATTCATCGTCAATTCCATTTGCCGCTTCTTCTAGGGCAAGAAGTCCTTCTTTTCTGGCAATATTAGACAAGGATATAATCTGCCTAATAGTCTCCACCTCATTAGTTGGCTGTACTTTTAATATTAATGTAAAGCTTTTAAGATAATTAAAATATGTCTTCAAATCTGGTGCCATAATAAGTACACAGCATAGGGCACCACCAAAAGTTATTAAAATTGATGGGGGATCATAAAAGTTACCTAAAACTTCTATTCCCGATTGCCCATACAGGATACCAAATACAACAACAATCACACATATTACCAATCCTAAAATGGATGCTAAATCCAACTCTGCCACCTTCCATCCTTGTATATTTCATTACTCCATTGTTTTACTAACTTAACTTATATATATAAACTATCTTTATTATAATCGATTTCATTCTACAAATCTCTACAAAATATTTCTTTTTTATATTCTATAACTTTATCACGTATCTCCTGTCTACTTTCCTTTACTATAACTTTATTACCTGTAGACAACTTAATCATAGTGTCAGGTGTTTCTTCTATTCTCTCAATTAATTCTGCATTAATAGTTAATTTGCTATCATTTAACCTAGTAACTTCAATCATATGGATACCTCCCATCTCCTTCTAGGAAAATAGGTGGCAGCATAACTGCCACCTATCATTACTGATTCTATGGCATAAATCTATTATGTTATTTTAATACTATCTCTTTAGATTGATAAGTTCTTCTAATAGGGTATCCGATGTTGTAATTATTCTTGAGTTTGCCTGAAAGCCTCTCTGAGTCGTTATCATATCTGTAAATTGAGATGATAAATCCACGTTGGACATCTCCAAAACACCGGTTGTTAGACTTCCACCCCCTTGAGTGGGATCCTGTCCTATACCATCAAAATCACCGGAGTTCTGAGTGGCTGCAAACATACTGTTTCCTATGGATTCTAAGCCTGCAGGATTTGCAAATGTTGCTACTGCAATCTGTCCCAATAGTCTACTATCACCATTATCATATCTTCCATAGATTTTACCTGAGCCATCAATGCTAATACCTGTCAGATTACCAACCTTTTTTCCGGCTCCAATACCATCCAAACTTCCCTTGTTTGCCTCCAGGGTGGAGTTGCCACTATTGGAATACATGGTAACCTTAGAAAAATCCACATCAATGGGTCTAAAGGGGTTAGAACCACCTGCATCTGCAGTGATAGCAAAGGTTATACTATTGCCAGCACTATCTACGCTTGTCCCATTACCTATACCAACAAATGCACCAGTAGAGCCGTTAAATGATAACTGAACATCACCAGTATTCATTGTTACTTTACCGGTGGCTGGATCAACTTCTGCCTTAAACTCTGCCGTTCCCAATCTAACTGTTGTTATACTGGAGGCCTTGTATGTAACATTACCGGTAGTTGCATCCACTTCTTCCTCAACAAATATGGATTTACCAGTCTCATCCTTAACGTCTAAGACATCAACACTGTAGTTATTAGTACTGGTACTGGTCTGTCTTACTCTAAAATCAGCCTTATAGCTATGTCCCATGTTATCAAAGAAGCTTAAATTTACCATCTTACCTGTGGCATTACTAGCAATCTGAGTATCCTTGCTATCTATGTTGCCTGAAATATATACTGCTGTAGTAGCTTCAGGATTAGCATACATATTCTGTGGAGACATGATGTTAAGTGGTGAAACTACATCTGCAACAGTCTTAGTTGGATCATTATCATCCACTTGCCATCCCATAACAGAGGCACCTGCTGGTGTACATAAGGTACCATATGCATCAACACCAAATGAACCTGCTTTTGTAAAATAGTTGCTTCCTCCGTAATTAACTATAAAGAAGCCGTCCCCTTCAATCATTACATCAAAAGGATTATCAGTTCTTTGAGAAGCACCTGTTGTTCCAACTGATGTTGTAATTGCAGCCACATTGGAGCCCAATCCAATCTGCATAGCATTACGTCCTGTGGTTCCTGTTGCCGCATTAGGTCCGGAAGCACTTTGGGTTGTCTGATAAAAAACATCAGAGAAATTAACAGAACTTGATTTAAAACCAATTGTATTTACATTGGAAATATTATTACCTATTACGTCCAT
>JAAYRE010000136.1 GCA_012518935.1 Clostridiales bacterium | reverse complement strand
GGTGACAGTATGATTAATGCCGGTATTCTTGATGGGGATAAAGTACTTATACAAAAGCAGTCCCATGCTAAGAATGGTGATTATGTTGTGGCTTTAATTGACGATGAAGTTACTGTTAAAACCTTTTATAAAGAGAATGGATATATCCGTTTACAACCGGAAAATGATTCAATGGAACCGATTATAGTATCAGATATGCAGATTCTCGGAATTGTCATAGGGCTATTTCGTATGTTCTAGTATACTTAAAACTGATTTTACATATATCATAATTAATAGTTTTTTATATAATTTCATATTAAAATATAAAAGCATTAATCAAATATTGTTCCAGCATTTTACAGGTTTGGACATAATGATTAGTGCTTTCTTACTATTACGAATTTTTATGACATAATTCTTAAAATATGTTATAATAAAAGGGACTATAACTATCACTAAAACACTGTCGCATACAATGGATTAAGAAGTAAAGAAAGAAGCTATAAAACATTCATTTATAAGGAGAAATGATAATGATTAATAAAGCTTTTAACATACCTTTAACTAAAAATCCGGTGATCAATATGAAAGTTGTACCTGGTCATTTTACAACCAATCATTTTCATATATCACATTATCTAGATTTAGATAATCTCAAGACAAATGCATCGTTAGCCAGAGATGTAGCAATTGAATTGGCTTTACCTTACTTATCTAGTACACTTGTGGATACTATTGTCTGCATGGAAGGTACTGAGGTAATCGGTGCATACATGGCCGAAGAACTTATGCAAGAAGGAACATCAATTGTTAATAGCGGGAGAAATATACACGTTATAACACCTATCAGTAATATCGATAGAAAATTAATGTTCCAAAACAATATGCAGGATTTGATTTTTAATAAGAACATAATTCTAGTTGTTTCAACTATATCCAGTGGAACAACTGTAAACAATGCCCTAGAATGTCTCTCCTACTATGGCGGTCACATTGTAGGGGTATCTGCTTTATTTAACGCGAATCCGGAAATTCTTTCACAGGAATTTAATTCTATGTTTGTGAATAGTGACATTCCTAACTATAAGACATATAAGCCGGATGAATGTGAGATTTGTAAAAAAGGCCATAAGCTAGATGCGATTATTTATCATGATGGTTATACGAAGATATAGAAAATATTAAGGAGTTGATTTTATTTGACCTTTTGGGACAAATTAACCACTTTAAGCATTATGCAAATATCGATACCGCAGATTATCATGATTTTGCTTGCTTTGTTACTGGCTTATTTGGCAATAGCTAAAAAATATGAGCCCCTTTTACTTCTTCCACTAGCCTTTGGTATGTTAATTGCAAACATTCCAATGGCAGGCTTATCAGTATATGATGAGGGTGGTCTGCTTTATTATTTATATAAAGGAATTGATTTAGGTATTTATCCACCAATGATTTTCTTATGTATTGGTGCAATGACGGACTTTGGACCTCTTATTGCATCACCAAAAAGTGCTTTAATTGGAATAGGAGGACAATTAGGTATCTTTGTTGCCATGGGAGGGGCATTGCTACTGGGATATATTATTCCCGGAATGGCTCCCTTCACCATACAGGAAGCTGCATCAGTTGGTATAATTGGTAGTTCTGACGGACCCACTTCTATTTACACCGCCAGTGTTCTAGCTCCTCATTTACTTCCGGTTATAACAATATCAGCTTATTCATACATGGCCTTGGTTCCCTTTATTCAGCCTCCAATTATGAGAGCCTTAACCACCCATAAGGAAAGAATAACTGAAATGCCCTTGCCCAAGAGAATAACCCGCCGCAAAAAGATATTTTTCGCCTTTGGTGTTACAATCGCAACTTTAATATTAGTTCCCGAGGCAGGTACATTGATTTCTATGCTAATGCTAGGAAGTCTTCTTAAGGAAAGCGGAGTTACAGAAAGGTACGTCCGTACTTTAACAAATCATTTGTTAAACATATTAACATTATTAATAGGAATCTCCATTGGTGCCACAGCCACAGCTGATCGAATATTAAACTTCCAAACACTGCTAATTATTACCTTAGGATTGTTTGCATTCTCATTTGGTACTATTGGTGGAATATTAATTGCTAAACTTTTATATAAGATTACAGGCGGAAAAGTAAATCCCTTAATTGGAAATTCAGGGGTTTCTGCTATGCCTATGGCTGCCCGTGTTTCACAGAAATTAGGACAAGAATACAATCCCCATAATCATCTATTAATGCATGCTATGGGTCCGATTGTATCTAGTACCATTGGTTCTGCAGTAATTGCAGGATTATTAATCAAATTATTTGGATAATAAATTAAAAATAAATTTAATCATTAAAAAGGGCATCTGGACATAAAAATACCGACCTCCAATCATTAGATTTTTAGGTCTAACTCTTGGGGGTCGGTTCAATTATGAATTTCAGATGCTCTTTTCTAATATTATTATAATCCCAACTGTTCTTTTGTAATAAGCTTACCGTCTCTCCATATTCTTTCAAGATTGTAGAAGAGCCTATCTTCTTTAGAAAATACGTGGACAATTACATCACCATAATCAAGCAGAATCCAGCTGGCACTTCTAACACCTTCAACTCTTAGGGGTTCAAAACCACCTTTAGACATCTTTTCTTTCACAGAATCTACCAAAGCATCTACTTGTTGGGAATTGGATCCATTTGCAATAATGAAATAATCTGCTATAACAGATATATCTTTTATTTCAATTACTTGAATATCTTCTCCCTTCTTATCCTCAAGACCTTCAAATACTAGCTTTACCATTTTTTTAGAATTATCCATAATACCTCCTGTTTTATATATTAATACCTATAAAATATATACTAATACTATATTTAAACTTTAACCTTTTTATATGTTGGCTTGGTTTACATAATATTCATATGTTGTCTTAGTTGCTGGATCTATGTTTACTCCCTTTTCATTTAAATAATATAGAGTACATTTTGATACTATGATAACTGCTTCGTCAAGATTTCTATATGCTACTTCTCTGGCCTCATCAAGACCAGGAAATGGTTTGCGGTTTGGCTCAATATAATCACTGACATATACTATCTTCTCTAACAAGGTCATATTGGGTCTACCAGTAGTGTGAAATAGTATGGCGTTAAGAATTTCCTCATCATTTATCCCATACTTTTCTCTAGCATATATAAGACCTAACTTGGCATGAAGCATATATGGGTTATCTCTTTCATATGGGGATATGGGTAGGCGGTACCTTTTTGCTTCAGATAAGAATTCTTCTTTAGTCAAATACTTGGCACAATCATGAAGGATTCCAGCAATTTCAGCCTTTTCTATATCAGCTCCATATATTAAGGCTAAATCATGGCATACTTCTTCAACCCCTAAGCTATGAATATATCTCTTCTCTGATAAAACCTTCTTCATGCTGTCTCTTAGTCTAGTCATGTCCATTTCCTTCCCCATGCTGTTTCTTAGTTCAGTAATATCCATTTCCTTCCCCTTAATACCAGCATCTACACAGTTTCCTTACAATATCATGATGAATTAAACATAAGTGCATGTTAGTTTACATAATATTATTATGATATTATTATGTGTATAATTTATTGTCATTTATATATGACCATACTTCATCTGGCACATAATATCTAATAGTTTTTTTATTGGTAACTCTTTCTCTTATAATTTCTGAAGAAATCTCCACTATAGGCATGTCAAGCAGAATAACCTTGCCATTATAGGTGTTTTCAAGGTGTTTTGCTTGATTTTCTAATTCACTGTCAGAATACTGATTTCTAGCACCTGCTACAATGGTACTTAAATCAAATACACTCTGAGGATCCATCCATTTATCCATCATCATAAGAGAATCTCCACCAACAATGTAATAATACTCTGTATCAGGATTTATTTCTTTTAAGACCTTTAATGTATCTGATGTATAGGTCATGCCGGTTCTTTGATACTCTATGTCTGATAAACGAAAATGAGGATTATCCTTAATAGCTAGGTCTACCATAGCTAACCTATGACTAGCAGATTCTATAGATATTTCTTTCTTATGAGGTGGATTTAAAGTTGGCATAAACAGTACATAATCTAGCTGTGCCTGCTCATATGCATGCTCTGCCAAATACAAGTGACCAATATGAATGGGATTAAATGTTCCGCCCATGATACCAACTTTTTTCATCTAACTTCCTCCTACATGCTATTAGTTGACATTAGATTTCTTACTTATTAGATTTCATTTTTTGACTTCTATTACTTGGATTTTTCTCCAGGTAGTACAATCTTCTTCTTATTCTTTGACTCCCTATATAGTACAATCTTTCTACCGATAACCTGAACAAGCTCAGATTTGGTTCTTTCAGAAAGAGTTCTGGCAAGTTCATTAATATCTTCAAAACAGCTTTTTAATACATTAATCTTAATTAGCTCTCTTGCCTCCAAGGCTTCTGATACTCCTTTTGTAATCTCCGGAGTAAGTGCGGATTTTCCTATTTGATAAATAGGATCTATATTCATGGCTAAACCTTTTAAATAAGCCCTTTGCTTTGTTGTCATCAAAGCTCTCCCTTCTTATAACATGTAATATGTTTATATTTATAATTCATGATCAAAGCCACATTATACTGCTTACGTAAAGCAAATGAAAAGACTTTTCATGTGCTTTATTACTTATAGTAATCAAATTGAAGCCCATACATCCTAACTGTATCTCCTTCTTCAATGCCCTGTTCCTCTAGTTTATCAAGTATACCATTATCCCTAAGGAACTTTTGGAAATATACAAATCCTTTTTCTGATTCAAGATTGGTATAGTTAAGCATTCGCTCGATTCTAGGTCCTTCAACCACATATACATGTTCTTCTTCTTTCCATACCTCATATGACTCAGATGTAATCTTAATATCTTCTGGGAATAACTCCTTTTCAAATATTATAGGGGTCTTATCCATATCCTCAAGAATACTACTTACATGATAAAGTAATTCCTTAACCCCTTCACCGCTTACTGCGGAGATGGGAAATACCTTAAATCCTTCAGGCTCAAATTCAGCCTTAAGCTTCTTAATTACCTCATCCTTATCATCACCAAACAAAACATCTATTTTATTGGCTGCAATAACTTGAGGAAGCTCAGAAAGCTGAGGATTATATGATATAAGCTCGTCATTAATTAACCTAATATCCTCTATAGGATCCCTGCCCTCTGTGGAAGCAGCATCCACCAGATGAATAATAACCTTAGTTCTTTCTATATGCCTTAAAAATTGATGCCCAAGCCCTAGGCCTTCGGAAGCTCCTTCAATTAAGCCAGGTATATCGGCTATAACAAAGCCATGGCTATCATCTAGATCAACTACACCTAGATTAGGGCTTGTGGTAGTAAAATGATAATTACCAATCTTAGGCTTAGCATTAGTAACCCGTGAAAGCAAAGTAGATTTGCCTACATTAGGAAAACCAACTAAACCCACATCTGCTATAACCTTTAACTCTAAGAGTACAGTCATCTCCATGGCTGCTTGCCCTGGTTGTGCATATTTTGGTGCCTGCATGGTAGATGTAGCAAAATGTACATTGCCCTTGCCTCCACGACCACCTCTAAGTATTACTTCTCTTATATTATCACCGGACATATCAGCAACGATTTTTCCTGATTCCTTCTCTATAATAACCGTTCCAGGGGGCACCTTAAGTATTAGGTCACTACCATCCTTACCTGTACATTTCCTTTTACCACCTGGTTCACCATCCTGGGCAGCATATTTTCTAACATAACGAAAATCAGACAAGGTATTTATTCCTTCGTCAATTTCAAAGATCAAATCACCGCCTTTTCCGCCATCACCGCCATCGGGGCCACCAGCAGGAATGTATTTTTCCCTTCTAAAACTTACATGTCCATCTCCGCCCTTACCTGACCTTATATATATTTCAGCTCTATCTACAAACATAACTTCCTCCAATTCCTATGATAAGCAGATTAATTTGTAAAAGTCACACTGTTTTATGTGCAAGCATTGTACAATAAACAGTATGGCTTTTACAATACACATTTATATTATTACCAATTATAACATAGATTTATATAATTAACCTATAATTTTCTGATGTGAATGTCAAAACAAGCACAAAAGAACCCCAAACTCATAATACTAAGGAATTTGGGGTTTAATCACATGGGTCTATTACTATCTGCTTTCTACAGGATATACACTTGCTTGCTTTTTATCCCTGCCTTTTCTTTCGAAACGAACAATTCCGTCTACTAATGCAAATAATGTATCGTCGCCACCGCGTCCAACATTAACTCCTGGATGGATTTTTGTTCCACGTTGTCTATAAAGAATATTGCCAGCAAGAACAAACTGTCCGTCAGCTCTCTTGGCACCAAGTCTCTTAGACTCAGAATCTCTACCATTCTTTGAGGAACCAACACCCTTCTTATGAGCGAAAAATTGAAGGTTCATTCTTAACATAATCTACACCTCCTAATATCAAATGATACAAATCCATTTCAATCTATGAAATCAAATCTGCTTGCTACTTTACTAATTAATTGTGGTAAAACCCACTATGGTCTTTTCTGCTGGGAAATCTCAATATATTTATTAGTATACTCTTCTGCTATACCCTGAAGTCCTAAGGCTAGGGAGTTAAGAAGAAGATTCCCATTATTGCTTATAGTTGAGACCATATGAAATTCTATCAAACCCTTATCTTCATCCTGGCTTAATTCAAATATATCGGATGTAAATTTGTCTATAGAATTTATTGTATTGATTACTAAGACTGATACTGCAGCACACACAATATCACTGCCTTTTTCGGCATAATTTGCATGGCCAAGAATCTTAAAGCCTGTAATCATCTTGTCTGCATTCTTATAAATAGTTGCCTTAATCATATACCATTACCTATGCATTGATCTTTTCGATCTTAACCTTAGTATATGGTTGTCTATGGCCTTTTTTCTTGTTATATCCGGACTTTCTCTTATATCTGAAGACAACAACTTTTCTATTCTTACCTTCTTCAACAACAGTTGCAGTAACCTTAGCATTCTCTACGGTAGGATTACCTACAACCATCTCGCCCTTATTAACTGCAAGTACTTGATCAAAAGTAACTTCTGAGCCTGCTTCTAAGCCAAGCTTTTCAACCTTAATGATATCGCCTTCCGCTACCTTGTACTGTTTTCCACCAGTTGCTATAATTGCGTACATATGGCACCTCCTATTATCATTACTCGCCAACTTTGGTGTCCAAAAAACGGAACTTAAACCTCGCTGTGCGGCACACTTAGTAATATTATCATACAGCCTATTATTTGTCAACGAAAAAAATTCACTACATCATGGTGCCTGACAATACATCACTTAGCAATATCACATATATTTGCATCTATATATTCCACTAGAGCTTCCTGTGGTATGCATAATTGACAGCCCTTAACACCGGCACTAACTGTGATTTCATCAAACAGAATTGCAGTTTCATCCATATAGGTTGAATATTTTTTCTTCATGCCAATTGGTGAACATCCACCTCGAATATAGCCGGTAGTAGCAAGTAGATCCTTTACATGAAGCATTTCAATCTTCTTATTACCAGTAACCGATGCCGCCTTCTTAAAGTCAAGCTCAAGAGCTACGGGTATGCAGAAAACCAAAACACCTGTCTTATCTCCCTTTGCTACTAAGGTCTTAAAAACCTGTTCTGGGGGCATCCCAATTTGGCTAGCCACATACTCACCCGCCAAATTATCCTCGTCCACATCATATTCTAAGGCTCTATAAGGTATATGTGCATGCTCTAAGAGTCTCATTACATTTGTCTTAATCACAGTTTTATCCTTCCCATGTCAATAAATTCACAAAACGTCAACTGTGCAACCTCAATGCTACGCATAGTGGTGACACTGTTCACAAAACGTAAGCTTTACATAATCTGTTCGTGTAGAGGTTTTCGTACTTTCTTTCTTGTGACCTCTACTAGACCCAGTGCAGTCATGTCAACCAAGGTTGTCTTTATAGGGTCTTTTTTAAGATGCTCTTCAAACTCTGCCATCAGTAGGTCTTTGTTTTTTTGTAAATCCATATCTATAAAATCTATTATTATGATTCCGCTAAGATTACGAAGCCTTATCTGCTTGGCTATCTCCTTGGCGGCTTCTAGATTAATCTTTAGAAATGTTTCCTGAACCTTTTTCTTTCCTCCTATTGCTTTTCCAGTATTTACATCAATAACTGTAAGGGCTTCTGTAGGCTGAATAACTAATGAGCCACCAGATTTCAACCAAACCATAGGTTTTATAGCATCTTGTAATTTATTATTGATGTTATATAGGGCAGAAAGACTATAATTATCATCCTTATATAGCCTAAGCTTTTCCTTATCTTCCGGTTGATGTTTTATAAGATATTCTTTTATATTTTCATATAGTTCTTGGTCATCAGTTATAAATTCATCTATGCTATCGGAATATCCATCCCTAATATCCCGTAAATATCCCGGAGGAGTCCTATATAATAGTGAGAATCTGTTTTTATGAATCCCATATTCACGAATGTCACGATAAATATCTTTAAGATTGTTTATTTCCTTAATTATAATTTCATCCTGCATATAGGCCGCATTGGTTCTTATGATAAAACCATACTCTTTACTGGCATAGGGTTTCACTAGATTTCTTAGTCTATTTCTCTCCTTTGTATCCTCTATCTTATTGGACACACCTACAATAGATTTGCCATAGGTTAGGGCAACAAACTTTCCTGTTAAATTAATATTTGAGCTTACCACAGGGGCTTTGGTCTTTACGTCTTCCTTAGTTACTTGAACGATCAGCTCATCTCCTGTCTTGATTTTGTATTCGTTTAAGGAAGGCTTTTCTTTATTGGGTTGTGCTTCCATGGATTGTTTTGCGGTAGGTTGATTTGCCATGATGGGATAATAATTCTCAGACATAGGATAATAACATATCTTACCGTCCCCAATCTCCACAAAGGCAGCATTAATATTCTTAACAATATTTTTTACTTTTCCAAGATAAATGTTACCAAGAATATCATCTTCATTTACAGGATTTAAAGAAACCTGGACCATTTCCATTCCTTTAAAAAATGATGAAATGATTGTATCCTTATATTTTGTTATAACTAATTTATGATTCATAAATGAATCCCCCTATGACTAAATAGATTCCTAAAATGTATAACTACTGGTTTACTATACTTATGTTACCTTTCCAATCTATCTAATGAAATCAATTTTTTCGTCTTATCATCTCTTGTATACATCTCAAGCCTGTGATGTTGCCAAGCATAAGGATTATATTCTATATTATTAGCATTACAAAATGCTTCTATGACCAGCTCAGGCTTTAAGTTAGATTCACTTCCTGTATCTAACTGCATATATACTTTTATACCATTATCATAAACCTCTGCCCTACTTTCAGCATCCATCATATAACTTGATTTACCATCTGTATCAGCATCCATCTTATAACTTGATTTACCATCTGTATCAGCATCCATCTTATAACTTGATTTACCATCTGAATCAGCATCCTTCATATGACCTGATTTACCATCTGAATCAGCATCCTTCACATGGCTCGGTGCCACATCCACTGAAATAGGCATATCTAATAAAACATCTTTAAGCTTGTTCTTATACTCAGCTTCATCAAAAGCAACAAAGGAAATCATAGGTTTTATATCAACAAGCTTTTCACTTTTCTTAGTCTTTTTACTAATAATTATCTCAGAACTTTCAACAAACTTAAGAAACGCTGCCTTAAATTCATCAATACAAGTAATCATATCCCCTAAAGAATAACCATCCTTTAAGGACACCATATAATCGCTTGAAGATACTAAGGACATAGCTGTTACATTCTTTACATTTTCAAGGGGCTCTTCTAGTATACGATATCCAACAACTTTAAATCCCTCTGACATAACCCCATTAATCTTTTTAACCATAAGCTTTGGACTATCACTAAAGTTAAGTCCAATATCCATGTATTCCCCGTCACTGGTTAATCCAAGTCCCAAGGGGGAGGCAAATGACATTACCTGATGAGGATTAAATCCCTTGGTATATTCACTGTCTAGCTCTGCTCTGCGAAATGCTTTCTGAAAATATCTCATTACATCAAGATGACCAATAAACTTCATAGGACCATATTTTTGAAATTTTATCCTTACCTTCATATGCTACCTCCTACTGTACCCTGGCTTTTGTTACTACTCTTATCAAGTTCTTGCCCATCAAAGCATACTCCACCGCCAAATGATTTGGCACCACAGTTGTAGCACAACTCCCTGCAATTAGGAGTTACTGCTGCATTTTTTGCCCGCTTATATTCACGAAGTAAAAATGCCTTAGTAACACCAACATCAATAAAGTCCCAAGGAAAAATCTCCTCCTCTTTACGCTCTCTACTGTTGTAGAATGACATATCTATGCCATTATCATCAAAGGCCTTAACCCATTTATCATAATCAAAATGCTCGCTCCATGAATCATAGAGACAACCTGCTTTGTAAGCATCATATATCACCTTAGATAATCTTCTGTCACCCCTAGCAAGAGCACCTTCTAATTCACTAAGCTGTGCCTCATGCCAATTATACTTAATACTTTTTCTGTTAAGCTGCTCATTTATTTTGCTTCTTAGATACTTCTGCTTGTATAAATATTCCTCTGGTGTATCCATCCTAGACCACTGAAAAGGTGTAAAGGGCTTTGGAACAAAGAAGGAAGTGCTGGCTACGATACTAACCTTTCCCTGCCTTTGATCCTTAGGTATATCATAATATTCTCTTGCAATCTTATCAGTTAAAACTGCAATACCTTCAATATCTTCTTCAGTTTCCGTAGGAAGTCCCATCATAAAATACAATTTCACGCGATTCCAACCACTATTAAAGGCAGCGGATGCCCCCTTAAGTATGTCATCCTCGGTTAACCCTTTATTAATAACATCCCTCAGCTTTTGACTTCCTGCCTCCGGTGCAAAGGTTAAACTACTTTTTCTAATGTCCTGCACCTTACCCATAACATCCAGTGAAAATGTATCAATACGAAGTGACGGTAGAGATATATTTATACCCTTAGAGCCAAATTCATCTATTAAGAAATATACTAACTCTTCTAGTCTAGAATAGTCACTGGAACTTAAAGAACTTAAGGAAATCTCCTCATGACCTGTGGATTTTAGCATCTCATAGGCACATTTCTTAAGATATTCCACATCCCTTTCCCTGGTAGGCCGATATATCATACCTGCTTGGCAAAACCTACAGCCACGGATACAACCTCTTTGTATCTCAAGCACTACCCTATCCTGAGTCGCCTTGATAAAGGGCACTATGGGTTTTGTAGGGTAAAATGCTTGACTTAAATTCATCTCAACCTGTTTCTTCACCCTATCAGGGGCAGTATCGGTATTCTTTCTAAAACTTTTTATAGTATGATCATCGTTATACTCAACATCATATAGGGCAGGAACATACATCCCCTCTATCCCTGCTACAAGCTCCAAATATTCTCTTCTGGATTTTCCTGATTTCTTACACTCCTTATATAAATCAAGAATATCATTATATGCAGACTCCCCTTCACCAATATAGAAGAAGTCAAAGAAATCAGCTATGGGTTCGGGATTATAAGAACATGGTCCTCCTCCAATTACTATGGGGTCTTCTTCTGATCTATCCTTAGCATATATGGGTATCTGTGAAAGCTCTAATATCTGAAGTATATTGGTATAACACATTTCATATTGAAGGGTAATACCTAAAAAATCAAATTCTTTAATAGGATCTTGGCTTTCCAATGCAAAAAGAGGGATGCTCCGCTCCCTCATAAGCTTGTCCAAATCCACCCATGGAGAATATACTCTCTCACAATAAGTATCCTCTCTGCGGTTTAATATATCATATAATATCTGAATGCCCAAATGGGACATACCAATCTCATATACATCGGGAAAACACATGCAGAATCTTATATCTACTTCCTTAGTATTCTTTACTTGCATGTTGACCTCTCCGCCAATATACCTGGCAGGCTTCTCTACGGACAGGAGTATCTCGTCTGATAGTGCTAATTTTCTCATCAAATTATCCTTTCTATTTCATCATAAGCAGAATGAATCTATCTTTTACATATTGTTTTCTTTTGTTATGAGTATTTTATTAGAAGCTCTAATATATGTAAGACTTATCTGCTTATGGTAGATTATATCCTATGCAAAGAGAAATTACAACTACTTAAACCAAGAGACTAATATATCTTCTAGTAGCTTTAATTGATTATTTTCTGTAACATATTGACGGATAGTATTATAAGAAAATGCTCCAAAGTCCAGCTTTATCTTATCTATTATAAAAATACTTAAGGCTATAACTATGGCGCAAACTGTACGAATAATAAGTGATTTATAGGAGGCTATTTCCTCAGGTAAAGCATCTTCCTGGTCACTATCAGAAAATAGATTCCTAATCTTGTCTTTCTTTTTTCTATCATGAAAAATATCAGCTTGACTATCTTGCCCATAATATATTTCACTTAATTTGGACCTTGAATCATAGGCATCAATCTGCCGTAAGCATGCCTCTCTTGCTTGACGGATATATTCTGCCCTAGACAACCTTACTCCCTCATCTTGAGCCTCATATATTGCAGCCTTATCTTCGATTATCTCAATGGGTACATATATACCATCATCAATATTACTAGACAAGCTTTTTTCAATCTGTTGATACATCTTATCCTCGTAATTAATATCCACCACCATACCCCCTTCTCTTCTATTAAGATTCACTACCTATACCTATAACTTGTTCCTATTCTAAATATATTTATCAAACTCTTTATATATTACATTTATTGTTACTTTCATAAAGTATAAGCATATGTAAGTACAATTGAATAATTTACATTTAAATAGAACGTTCAATTCATAGGATAATTACATGCTTTACGTCAATAAAAATAAGATGCTACTAGTAGCAGCATCTTAAGTTTAAATAATATTCTTCTATTCACTCTTTAGATAATGTATTGCTATCTGTGTCCTATGGTCTAAACCAGTCTTTTCTAATATTGTACTTATATGATTGCGAACTGTTCCATTGGTAAGACAAAGAGCCTGGCATATTTCTTTATTAGAAAGACCTTCTGCTATAAGTCCTGCTACTTCCATCTCTCTTGGGGATAAAAGCATCTCAAACATCTTATCCTTATTAGTAGGAGCCTGAAGGGATATCCTGCTTCTGATAAACTCCAATATATCCTTTTGAAACACACTGCCTCCTGAATTTATTACCCTTATGGCAGAAAGAATACGCTGCGCAGGGCTATTCTTTAATATGTAACCATTAATTCCTGCTTTTAGAGCAGAAAGAATCAGCTCTGGCTCATCAAATGTGGTAAGAAGCAAGGGACTGGATAGGTTATTATCCATAATTTCTTTTGCAGCAGTAATCCCGTCCATAATCGGCATTCTAATATCCAGCATCGCCACATCTGGCTTATACCTTCTAGCCATTTCAAGGGCTTCTCGGCCATTAGTGGCAGAACCTACCCATTCCATATCATCCTGGGTCTCAAGTATCATCTTTAAGCCTTCTCTTATAATTGCATCATCATCAGCCAGAAGTACCCGTATCAATTTTATCTTCCTCCCTCTATTTTACACTCATAACTTCACAAAACGTCAACTATATTAATAATTAAATATATTTATAACACTAAAACCATTGACATCTTTATTAATGAAACATTTTCCCTGGGCATTTACTGTTCTTTCTTCAATAGCTTCCAGACCAAGATGTTTCTCAAATCCTTTATCTGATCTGCCGTTATCTTTATACACAACTTTTATTATCTTATTAAAGACCTTTATGTCTAAGGTAAATTCATTGGCATTGGAGTGCTTTAACACATTGGTTAGACATTCTTTCAAATTATCATGAATACAAGCCCACTTATCATAGCTAATTTTAGTTAAATCTCCTGAATTCTTAAACCTTGTGGATATATTATATTTTACCTTAAATTCCACAAGTAGTAGATTTAAATCCTGAATTCCTAGTAAGGACTTTTCTGTTCTTTCTTCCCTAAGGGCGGTTCGTATCTCATCCACACTTTCCCGAAGATTTTCAATGGCTTTCTCTACACTACTTTTTGCCTTATCCATATTATTATCATTCTTCATCTGAAGCATGGCGGCTTCTAGAAGAATAATACTACCCGATATTCCATGGCCAATCTCATCATGAATTCTAGCAGCTATCCTATTTCGTTCCTCTAAGGAGGCAGAAGTTTTTAAGGTCTTCATAAGTCCCTTAATATCCAAAATCTGATTTTCCAGTCCGATAATCTTTTCCTTAAGAACTTCATTTTTATCTATGTAGGATTTAAGTTTCATAATTATAATCCTTGAAAACAAAACCATTAGAATAAGCACCAGGGACAAGATAAGATTATTAATATCTGGCTTGTATAAGATGAATAATAAGATACAGGAAATAATAGAAACTTGAAAATACATCTCCTTAGATATGGTGATTTCAAACAGATGAAGTAGTAGAACCACACATAGAGGAAATAAAAGATCTATGCCTATTATTATGGTGGCCAGGATTGTGGCTAATACTGTAAGTATAATAACCTTATTCCCTTTCTTATTAAAATGCATGTCTATAAGTAGTTCAAATATAAATACGCAGACAAAACTAAGAACTGATATGATAATTATAACCATATCAGTTAAAGTCTCGCCTGCCATAAGATATGATGTCGATACTGCTAGAATTTTTGTAATTAAATATAAAACCGGTAAACCTGCCATGGCTTTCTTCTATCCTTTTTTATAATCTTGTGAAAATATCACTGCTCCTATTAAAAATGAAAGTAGGATGAATAATACTAAAATTATTATATTTGAAGTAATGTTAGCCGTAGGATTATCAATTAGCTTCCTTATGGCATCCATAAACCAAAACTGTGGTAATACTCTGGCTAGATTTTGAAGATTCTCTGGTGCCATGTCTATGGGAAAATATGCACCTCCAAGTAAGGCACCTACTGTACAAAATCCCATTATACAAGATGATGTACCACTCTTAGTATTAAAAAGTATCGATATAATAATCGTAAACAATACTACAAAGAGAGATAATAAAACCATTAAGATAAATAGTATATATACTGAAAATCCTATGTTGATATTCATTATTTTAATATATCCACAGTATATGATTACCTCTAATATCAATAATAAAAATCCATAAATACTATTACCAGCAATGTAATGATATGGTTTTACTGGCGTCACCGTAATACGGTTGAATAGCTTACTTGTTCTGTCATCAATAATCATAAACGAAAGTACATTTCCCACAGCAAATACTATCATTAGAAAGAAACCAACAGCACTTCTAAAGCCTTCTAAATCTTTAAATCCCTGTAAATCAAAATCAAATACAGGAGTCCTTTCAATGGGAATATCATTATAATCAAACTGACTTAAATAACTATCAAAGACAGCCTTATCCCCACCTGCACTAACAGATAACATACTAATAGCTGAAAAGTAACTATTCATATAAGCTTCAAGAAATGCCACATTCTCAAAGTCATCCGTAGCTGTAATTATTATCTTCTCTTCTCTTCCCATAGCAAAGCTATTATATAAGCCAGATGGTATCTCTATTATAGCTGATATATCTTTGTCAATCAACATTTCCGAAAGATGATCATAGGCTTTATTTTCTATTAAACTGTAATCTAAATCTTCCCTTAAGTATTTTTTAAAGCTTTCAGAGAGATAAGAATTATCATAGTCTATCACTCCTAATTCTATATTTGCTAAGGATATATCGCTTACATAATTCCCTAGCAAATATAAGGAAAGGCATAGGATTAGACCGCCTAATATTGAAAAAAACAAAGCCAAAGGTTTACGTTTTATATTTGTTTTTATAATAAGCCATATATTTTTCATTTTTTCACCTTCCTATTCACAGCTAAAGCTCCCAGAATCAGCATTATTATGGAAATAATAATACATACAATAATTATGTTATTGGCTCTTTCATACCTGCCAAATATGGCAATATCAAATGCTGCCTCCTGAAGCTTATATGTTGGCAGGGCCTGGGTTAGGCCATCTATAAATAATTCCTTGGAATATGTTCCACCCAAAAACATTATTAGCCAGACTAAGGGAAAAATAATTATCATAGGATTGATATTAATGCACAATCCATATACAGCACCAATAGAAATAATGGTAAATGTCACTACAAAGAATAATGTTAAAAGATATATATTATCTATCAGATTGGATGCATACTTGGCTCCGAAGATAAAGACACTGGTAACCATCAAAATGCTTATCTGAAGAAATATTTGCGGTATAAGTCCCAGTATTTTAGCAAAAAATAATTTCACTTGATTTACCGGTGCAATCTTTAACCTATGAATAGTTCCGTTTTCTTCTTCACCCATAAAACACATGGCTCCTATAATCACACTCATAAAACAAAGCATGGACAGCATTGTAATTGCATAATAATCAAGCATGGACCTACTTACCCCAAGATCCTTTGGCTCTATAAATTCCTGCTGTAATTCTGGAGATTTACTTAAATCAGCTATGGCCGTAAGGGCTTTGGGATTTGTTTTTACAATAATATTTACAGCCTTATTAATCTGGGTAAAACCATTCATTATGGCATTTATAGTTCGATTCTTTATACGACTTGACCCTTCATATATATAAATTTCCATTGGACTATTGGTAAAAAGTACAGCACCATCAATATCATCACTTCCTGCAAGTATTATAGCGTCATCCAAGTTCTCTCTTCTTTCAAAGATGATATTATGGCCCTCTACTTCACTAATAAATCCTTCTATTGCAAGAATATCCGCCATATCATAAGTTTCTATAGAGTAATGAATCCTTAACTTGCCAATTGTTTCTTCTGCCTTATCCATATATGTTAGAAGATTTCCCAAAAGAAATACAAGAACTACGGGAAAGATTAAGTAGAAAAACAAATTAGTGGTATCCCTAAGGAAACTCTTGGTCTCTTTAATAATTATTTGAATCATATTAACCCACCTTTCTTCATAGCCCTAACGAAGTTCTCTTCCTGTCAATGTTAAGAATAAGGTATCAAGATTAGGTACTTCTGAATTAATACTAATAATCGGAAATCCAGTATCTATAAACTCTTGTATTATCCTTGTAATATTATCTTCCCCTATAGATATATCCACCCTTATAACAGAATCCTCTAAGGTAACTCCTTTTACTCCAGGCATTAATTTAATCTTCCTATCAAATGATTCTGAATCAAATTCATAAGGAAGCCTTGTTTCAATATATATAGTTTGAACATCTGTAACCATGGACACAAGTTCTGGTTCAGTCCCGCAAGCTATTAATTGTCCCCTATCAATAATGGCAATACGATCACAGATTTCTTCAACCTCTTGCATATAATGGGATGTATAGATAACTGTGGCCCCTCTATCCCTAAGAAGCTGTATGGAATTAAGTATGTGCTCCCTAGACTGGGTATCAACTCCTACAGTGGGCTCATCTAATATAATAAGCTTCGGTTGATGGGCAATCCCACAAGCTATATTAAGCCTTCTTCTCATACCCCCTGACATCTTTTTAGGTTTTAATTTCATCTTGTCCTGTAAACCAACGAATTCCAATGCTTCAATTGAATACTCAGTAAGCTCTTTACCCTTAAGACCATAAAGGGAAGCAAAGAACTTTACATTTTCAAAGGCATTTAAATGAGTGTAGATTGCAATATCCTGGGGAACCATCCCTATAAGCTTCTTAATCTTTGTCTTATCTTTTCTTAAATCCAATCCATCAATGGTAATCTCTCCTTTATCAAAGTCAGTCAGAGTTGTAATAACATTGAGGGTTGTGGATTTACCTGCCCCGTTAGGACCTAATAGTCCAAAGATTTTCCCTTTTGATACTGAAAAGCTTAGATGGTCTACCGCTGTCAGGTCACCATACTTCTTAACTAGATTATCTACTTTTACATATGACATAATTATCCTCCTGTTTGATTAATATCTTGCTACCAATATGTATGTACAGTTAACATTTTGTAAAGAGTAACAGGCACAGTTGACGTTATGTAAACAAATCACTTTACCTTCAGTTATATTGCATATCTTATTGATTTAATCTAATAATACCTATATAAGGCTTAAATTGGTAGTGACATAAGTTATAATTTTAACATGACAAATGTCATGGTCTAACATTAAGTGACTTTGTTCATTTTCTTATGGGAGACCTATTGGGCTTAAGTTGGAAATTTAATTGAAAAAACAATTGCAATCATATATAATGTCTTTAATTAAGATAAGACTTTTAAGGAGGAATACCATGTCAACAAATGTTTATGACATATTAGTGGAACGTGGGTTTATAGAACAATGCACCCACGAAGATGAAGTAAGAGAATTATTAGGGAAGGAATCTGTTACCTTTTATATAGGTTTTGATGCTACCGCAGACAGCTTGACAGCAGGCCATTTTCTCACTGTTATGGCCATGATGCATATGCAACGGGCAGGACACAGGCCCATAGCACTTCTAGGAGGCGGCACAACCATGATTGGTGACCCCTCTGGTAAATCAGATATGCGTACTCTTATGACTAGAGAAACCATTGATTACAATGCTATGCGTTTTAAAGAGCAGCTGTCTAAATTTATTGATTTTTCAGATGACAAAGCCATTATTGCTAATAATGCAGATTGGCTCTTAGATTTGAATTATGTAGAATTCCTTAGGGAAATAGGAATTCATTTTTCAGTAAATAAAATGCTTGCAGCAGAAGCTTACAAACAGAGAATGGAAAAGGGACTTACCTTCTTTGAATTTAACTATATGCTGATGCAGTCCTATGACTTCTGGAAATTATTTAAAGATTATGATTGTGCTCTTCAATTAGGCGGAAATGACCAATGGTCTAATATTATATCCGGTGTAGATCTTATTCGCAGAAAGGAACAAAAACCTGCTTATGGACTTACATTTAAGCTTTTAACAACCAGTGAAGGAATAAAAATGGGTAAAACCATGAAAGGCGCTCTCTGGCTTGATCCTGAAAAAACCACTCCTTATGAATTTTATCAGTATTGGAGAAACATCGAAGATGTTAAGGTTGAAGAATGCTTAGGACTGCTGACCTTCCTACCTATGGATGAAGTTAGAAGACTTGGTGCTCTTGAAGGTGCAGAAATTAATAAAGCTAAGGAAGTTCTTGCCTATGAGATAACTAAGCTTGTCCACAGTGAAGAAGATGCTATAAAGGCACAGGAGGCTTCTAGAGCATTATTTGAAGGGGGAGCCAAATCAGAAGCTGTTCCTACTACTACTTATCCTGCAGCCAAATTCTCTGAAGGAATTGATCTTATTAGCTTAATGTGTGATGCAAAACTGGCAAGCTCCCGCTCTGATGCTCGTCGCACTATCCAACAGGGGGGAGTTACAGTAAATGATAAAAAGGTAGAGGATATTGATTTGGTATTGACTGATAAAGATTTTGACTCTGACAAGGCTATACTGGTAAGGAAAGGCAAAAAGACTTATCATAGATTTATGGCAGAATAGCTATAATTCAAGGGATTAACCAATATATAAGAATGGAGTTGATATTATGCAGGAATATACCCCATTTTTCCAAGGGGAAAAAAGAAATGTCACAGAGAAACTGGCTAAATATTTTGAACACTCCGGCTTAGAATCCAAAATACACTTTGATGACGAAAAACTCTTCTATATCCTATTGATTCCTACAGATAGGGAAAATGAAGCTAGAAAACTTTATCAGGCCTTTTATTTTGAAGAAAGAGAACGAATTAGCAAACTAGATAATAATGAAGATAAAGATTCTCTAGAGGAATATGGTGAAAGCAATGTACTTAGTGAGAATTTATTCGACGATAATGAAGTTCTTCTAGAGTATGGTGTTACAGTTGATGCTGATGATGAAACTGAAGCAATAACGGGACATGGTAATGAAGATGAAGAAGATAACCATACCTCCCATGATGATGAGGATAACATCACTGATGAGAATGAGTCCGATGAGGCCACACCCAAGCTATCTAGTCTTCTATCTGGCTCAGGAAGCTATGTTATGAAGTCTGAGAAATATAATGATTATATAGGAACATTTTTCGTATTTCTCTTATTAGGTGTAGCAGGAATAGTATTTGTAATTCTTAACATAACCGAGGTTCTTACCTTCCTAAATGGCTTGTTTCCTAATTTCGTCATGGGTGCCCTCTTCTTATTCTTTATATATGTTGGAATATCCACTGGAATAAGAGCTAAAAATCTTAAATATGAAATTGAGGAAGAAAAACAGCTAACTGATAAAATTAACCAATGGTTAAGTAAGAATGTTACAGATGAATTTCTTAAGTCAATCAGTAATGAAGACTTATCAGAAGAATTGGATTATATTAAAAAGGCTGAAACCATTCGTGACATGCTGATTAACGAATTTGGCGATACCAACCATGATTATCTTGATAGACTTATTGAAGATTTCTATAGCAAGAACTTTGATAATATACTAGAGTAGATATAATATATATTTAGAATTATTGATTAGACTTAGAACTTACTTTTTCATTTATCATTATTTTATTGAATATTTGTAATTGTATTTAATGTTAATATTTGAGCATAGTAATAAAACTTGGAACTTAGTATAGTTCCGAGTTTTTTTACTCTTCTTTCTTAATTTTATCATTCATAATTATTTACTCATCGCTTTAATTTTTCTTGCCTCTTTTTTAATTTTTATCTATGTTGATTTTTTTATTAAATTTTATTATCTACTATTTAATCCACCTTTCATTTATTAATTTGCAACTTTTATCCATCCTAACGAATACATTTTTAATTGTCAACTCTTTATCACCTTATGGTTGACAATTAAAAGGCTTCTGCTATAATTAATTTCATATTGCATTAGAAAAGGAAAATAAGAATGGAATTAAAACATCAAATACTGAAAATATTAGAGGAAAACAGAGGTAATAGCGTAAACGGTACAAAGATGGCAAAGGAATTATACGTTACTAGAAGTGCTATCTGGAAAAACATTAAGCAATTACAAAGCGACGGCTATCATATTGAAGGTATCCCAAACCGTGGCTATATTCTTCTAGAATCAAATGACATTCTTACAGCCGAAAGCATATCCCCTTATCTACTTGGGAAGGCTAAAAACTTTAAACTAGATGTAAGAAAGTCTGTTAGCTCAACTAATACCTTGGCTAAAGAATTGGCAGCAGATGGTGCCAGTGAAGGGTATGTGCTTATAGCTTTAGAGCAGACAGAGGGCAGAGGGCGTATGGGAAGAAGCTTCTACTCTCCTGACTCTACAGGACTATACCTATCCTTAATTCTTAGACCCCAACTAAATCTTGAAGATTCACTATTGATTACAACATCTACCGCTGTTGCTGTGGCAAAAGCTATCGAAAAGCTTACAGGTAATGATGTCTATATCAAATGGGTCAATGATTTATTTGTAGGGGGCAAAAAAGTAAGCGGTATTCTAACTGAAGCATCACTTAACATTGAGAATGGCGGATTAGAATATGCTGTTATAGGTATTGGGATTAATGTAAGTACTAAGAACTTCCCCGATAACCTTAAGTCAATAGCTGGATCTATTTTCTCTAAGAAGCCAGAAGATAAACCGATTACTTCACTTCTAGCAGCAGAAGTTCTGAATAATCTGTCCCAGGCCATGGATAACCTGACCGATAGAACCTATCTTGAGGAGTATAAGAAACGCTCCTTCCTAATAGGAAAGGAAATATATGTTCTTAAGGGAAATGAATCTCTTCCTGCTAAAGCCCTTGATATAGATGACAGAGCAAGGCTTGTAGTAGAATACCAAAATGGAAGCAGAGAAGCACTATCATCAGGTGAAGTTAGTGTCCGTGCAAAATAGCATTTTAACGTAAAACACCACAAATAACTTAACCATTAATTTTGCAAAAAAAATCAACTTCATTAAAAGGAGACATTATATCTATGACAAAATCCAAGCATATAACTACAAAAAAACTGGTCCTAACAGCAATGTTTACTGCAATCATCTGTGTTATGAGCCAAATTGTAATACCCATACAGCCCATTCCTTTTACCTTATCTCTACTTGCTATATTTTTAACCGGAGCACTCTTAGAGCCAAAATACGCTTTTCTTGCAACTCTTGCCTATCTTCTTCTAGGAGCCTTTGGACTGCCTGTATTTGCAGGGCTAAAGGGTGGCATACATGTACTTACAGGTATGACCGGCGGTTATATAGTGGCATACCCTATTATGGCATTTATAACTTCTTTATCATATCAAATGTCAAGTAAAGTTAAGGCTACTTCACCAATTAAAAACATTTCTCTAATTGCAATACCCACCATAGGCATGGTATTTTCTCTCTTTGTATGCTATCTTATTGGAACTCTTTGGTTTAGCCATGTATCAGAATCTACATTTACCTATGCTCTATCTGTATGTGTAATACCCTTTGTGGCATTTGATCTGATTAAAATTATACTTTCAATTGTTCTAGGTGCAGTATTAAGAAGAGCTACCCGCCATATCCTTATAGCAGGTTGATTATAAGGAATTAAATAATTCTTCTAGCTCCTCCTTAGATAAAGTATTAATGAACACTTCCTTAGAGCTTATAATTGAATCAGAAAGTTCTTTTTTCATTCTTTGAAGCTTATATATTTTCTCTTCTATGGTTCCCTTAGTTATAAGCTTAATAACATTGACTTTGTTTTGCTGACCGATGCGATATACTCTGTCGGTTGCCTGTTCTTCAACGGCTGGATTCCACCAAGGATCATAATGGATAACTGTATCTGCACCAATTAAGTTAAGCCCTGTGCCCCCTGCCTTTAGGGATATCAAGAAGACCTCCCCCTCCCCATTGTTAAAACGCTTAACAATATCATTACGTTCCAAGGTAGGGGTACTACCTTCAAGATAAAAATAGGCTATATTCATGTCCTTTAGTTCCTCTTCAATAATCTTAAGCATAGATGTAAACTGGGAGAACACCAAGATACGATGTTCATTGGCAATGGCCTCCGGTATTATATCCATTAATAAATCTAATTTTCCACTTCCTCCTTGATAATTTTCCAAGAAGGTAGAAGGATGGCAACATATTTGTCTAAGCCTTGTAAGGGCTGCAAGAATCTTCATTCTACTCTTATCAAGCCCGCCTTCTGACAACTCGCTTTGAATATCATTTTTGATACTTGCTAGATAGGATAGGTAAATTTTCTTTTGTTCCTCAGAAAGGTCTGTAAGCATTTTCGTCTCATATTTATCCGGTAGCTCCGTAAGTACATCCTTTTTCATACGACGTAGGATAAAAGGGGATATACGTTGATGAAGTTCATCTAATGCTTCCTTATCATCCTTTAAAATAGGCTTTTCATATATTTCTACGAATCTTTGGTGACTATATAGGTATCCTGGCATTATAAAATCAAATATGGACCAAAGTTCCGATAAACTATTCTCTATAGGAGTTCCAGTTAAGGCAAACTTATGCTTTGCAATTACTCGTTTTACTGATTTTGCATTAAGTGAGGAATCATTTTTAATGAACTGTGCTTCATCGATAAATACAGTATTAAAATTTATCTCTTCATATGATTTTATATCTCTTCTAATTAAGGGATAAGATGTAATTAGAATATCATACTTTTCATATTGCTCGATGATTTCTTTCCTCTCAGTGGGTGTCCCGCTAACTACAATGGCCTTGATAAATGGGGTAAAGTTCTCCAGTTCATCAAGCCAATTATATGTCAAAGATGTGGGGCAAACTATCAAAAAATGGGGACTTGGCTCTCCTTTTTCTTTGCTTTCGGTTAAGGCAGAAGCTATAAATACAATGGACT
The DNA here is from genome assembly GCA_012518935.1 of Clostridiales bacterium. Taxonomy (GTDB): domain Bacteria; phylum Bacillota; class Clostridia; order Lachnospirales; family Lachnospiraceae; genus Mobilitalea. The sequence continues at coordinate 13,357 of JAAYRE010000136.1, read as the reverse complement.
GCAAGGTCTTACCTAAACCCATGTCATCTGCTAGTATTCCGCCCAGCTGACTTTCTGCCAAGGTCCGTAGCCACTTGTAACTAGTCACTTGGTAGGGACGAAGTTTAGCATCAACATTCTTGGGAACCTTAAATTCTGTTACAGATGGATTAAGAATCCTTTCTGTTAAAGCTGCAAAATCCTTATCTTTATACAGTTGTAGCCTTTTATCATTAAATACTTTCTCTAAATATACTGCATGTTGTTTTTCTAAAAGCAGCTTATTTTCCTCAATATTCTTACTGTTTACATTAAGATAACCTAGTATTTTGGATAAATTCTCAATATTATTATCTTCTAGATTGATAAAACTACCGCTTTTTAAACGGTAATATTTCTTTTTTACCTGATAGGCATGTATTAGATTCCTAATCTCCTCTTTAGGCACATCCTCAAATGAAAAATCCACCTCTAGAAGGTTCATGCCACTATTTACCCTTACATTTGCATTAAAATTCCCAGGGGATGTGATGCTAAGTTTTCTAAAATCCTCAGAATAATATAAGGTTGCAATCCCTTCTAAGTCCATAACCCTTCCCGACAAAAATTCATAGATAAGGTCTTCATCCTTTAGAAGATAATAATTCTTATAGGGATTAAAACCAAGCTTAAGAATTTCATCAATAATGGCATCTTCACTTTCCCTTTGTCTAACAACAATAAAAGAACCTGAAGAAGCATTTCCAAAGGAATTAAACTCATAATCTCCATAACAATACCTAAGTTCTGCCTTAATACCGTATTTATGTCTATCAAAATAAATCTTAGCTTTTAAGTCTTCTGAAATATAGCGGTTCTTTAGTTCCTCTGGAACCTCTAAGACAAAAGAGTCGCTTATCTTTGGAAGTACATGCTCTAAGAACTTATTCTTACTTTCCCCCTTAAAGACTAAAGGTTCCTTATCTCTACTAAGGGTATTATAAAAGGGCTTAAAATTTCTTATAAATTTATTATCAGATTTATAAATAAAACCATCATAATATAATAGCTCTCCTGTATCTGTTATAGGAATGACATTATCTTTTCCTTTATAACCAAAGAAAACAGCCTCTTCATCCATGGTCAGTTGATATGAAATCTTTGGATCGGACTTGGTATATCTTACATCCACAAACTCCCTGTCATAAAGTATCAGAGTAAAAGGCTTTCCATGTAAACGCTCCAAGAACTTCATTAACATATTCTTAGTCATTATAACTTCAGATTTAGAGAATATCTTTGAATAATGGGATACATTAATAACCTCTTGAATTTCATATATATCCAAAAGATAATCAAGCATAACTTGAGAGGCAGCATCAAAAGAGCTCTCTCCATTTACATAATTAAATTCTTTCCCTATACTAAAGCTTTCGTTATTATATATATTTGATAAAAACTTCTTTATTGTCTGGATCTTGTATTTACGATTACATCCCCCACGGAAGGATACATTTGCTCTTGCCTCTTCCCCCTTCATCATCTGAGGTATACTTATAATAGGATCCAAACTAAAGGTCTCTCCGACCGTCAAGGTGTCCTCTTGAGAGGCAAAATAATCAAGTATTTGAATAATTTTTCTTTCTTCAGGGCTCTTGGTTTCCGAAAGCATTGTTCGCTCTTGGTATTTTAGTATAAATAATAAGGCTGCTACCACATGTTTACAAGCACCTTGATCCTTCAGCCTTGAGGGGCAATTGCAGTTATAATCAAATGACCCATCCCCTTGTTCTTCCACTGTTACGGAATACTTGTAATTCCCCTGAACTTCTAAACGATAAAGCTTAGCATTATTAGAATAGGATGCAGAAATAACACGATTTTCCTTATAGTATTGTAAACCTCTTGCATAAACAGTATCATTGGACGATAAATTCCTGATTCCTGTTCTAGATATTTGAATCATACCTTACTCCATTTCTAAAAATGATTATGAATATAAACACTACAACAAAATATTGTATCTTACTATTATATCACATATATAAGCATAAGCATACTATTTTAGAGTAAGTATTGTGTTTATATTTGCCACCTTTATTTATAAAAAAATATGATTGTATTTTTAGTGAGTATATATTACAATTAGTAGTTAGGATAATCACACTAACATATAAATGGAGGTAACCTATGAGACATGTCATTAGTCCCACTGATCTAACTCTATCCGAATTAGATGAACTTCTGAATTTAAGCGAAGATATCATCAAAAACCCCAAAAAATACTCGGAAGCCTGTCATAGAAAGAAGTTGGCTACTCTTTTCTATGAACCCAGTACCCGAACAAGACTTAGTTTTGAATCTGCCATGTTAAACCTTGGCGGAAGTGTTCTTGGTTTTTCATCAGCAGACTCCAGTTCAGCTGTAAAAGGTGAAAGCATTGCTGATACAATTCGTGTTATTTCCTCATATGCAGATATCTGTGCTATTCGTCATCCTAAAGAAGGTGCCCCATATGTAGCATCTCAACATTCTTCCATTCCTATTATTAATGCCGGTGACGGCGGTCATAATCATCCCACTCAAACATTTACAGATTTACTTACAATAAAAAATTTAAAAGGACGGTTCGAGAATCTTACCGTTGGTTTTTGTGGTGATTTAAAATTCGGAAGAACGGTACACTCATTAATTGGTGCATTATCAAGATATGCCGGAGTCAAATTTGTACTTATTTCCCCTGATGAATTAAAAATTCCTTCATATATTAAAGAGGAAGTTATCAAGGCAAGAAATATTCCATATAAGGAAGTTAGAAGTCTTGAGGAATCCATTCCTGAGCTGGACATCCTATACATGACTAGAGTGCAAAGGGAACGCTTCTTTAATGAAGAAGACTATATCAGACTAAAAGACACATATATCTTAAATAGCAAAAAAATGGACTTGGCCAAGGAGGACATGCTTGTATTACATCCCCTACCCAGAGTAAATGAAATCTCAGTAGAGGTAGACAATGATCCTAGAGCAAAATACTTTAAGCAAGCAGAATTCGGAGTATATGTTAGAATGGCACTGATAATGTTACTCTTACGTGAAAGTGAAGGGAGATCAATATGTTAAATATCGGTATATTAAACCAGGGAATTGTCATAGACCATATAAAAGTAGGAGGTGCAATGAAGATATACACCTATTTAAATCTGGAATATTTAGATTGCACCGTTGCCATAATAAAAAATGCAAGAAGCAATAAAATGGGACGAAAAGATATAATAAAAATAGAGGGAACCCTAGATGGAATAAATCTAGATATCTTAGGTGCATTAGATCATAAAATCACAATAAACATCATCAAAGACGGAGAAATCATAACTAAACACAACCCCAAATTACCTGACCATGTGGAAAACGTACTACAATGTAAGAATCCACGATGCATAACATCAGTTGAAAGCTCAGTCCCTCACTCCTTCAAGCTTACAGACAGAGAAAATGGTATCTATCGCTGCGTCTACTGCGAGCAAGGTGTTGACATAATGTAAATGGTGCCATCACAATGCGAGCCATAATGCGAAGCATAATGGCTGCATTGTGATGGTGCCTCTTATATTTCAAAAATCCCCATCCTATCTTCAACAACTTCCCAATTAATGTTTTTCATGAAACGATTGATATACTCTACCTTATTATCAGCATATTGAAGAAAATATGCATGCTCGTACATATCCAGAACTAATATTGCAGCTGAATAGGCTATGTTACCAAGATCATGTGCATCTAAACTAATGTTACGTAATCTATTACTCCTCTGATCAAAGCTAAGTACTGCCCAACCTCTGCTTGCTTTAGCAGTAGCTATAAAATCTTCTTGCCACTTCTCAAAACTTTGAAAGTAAGTTTTTATTATCTCAGTCGTAGGTGGATTTGGAACCTTGGTTCTCCCACCAATATTCTCAAAATATAATTCATGAAGAATAACTCCATTTAGAGCAAAGGTTTCACCTCTTTTACATTCCCTATAGAAGCTAAAGGTACTGTTAGCATCCTCTCTTTTGGGGTCATTCATAAGAATCTTATCTATCTTGTTAATATTATTGATATATCCTTCGTATAACCTTATATGTGCCTCAAACTGCTGGGCATTAATAACAGTTATATCTTCCGTATAGCGAAAACTAATTTTTTCTATCATAAAAAAGCCCCCTTCAATTAATCTATGGATAAATCACATCTTTGACAAGCATATCCATCATTAAAATATACGAGGCTTTTTTTATCTTATACCTATTATAACTTAAATTCCATGAAAAATATGTAGCCATAATTCTCACAATTTCTCATAAACTGGATACATAGTTAACATTTTAGAATAGTCCTATAATTTTACCACTGTCATCAACATCTATTCCTTCAGCTGCTGGGGTACTGGGTAGTCCAGGCATGGTCATCATTGTCCCTGTAATTGCAACCACAAAGCCTGCTCCTGCAGACACATAAGCTTCTCTGACATTAACAGTAAAGCCAGTAGGCCGTCCAAGCTTTTTGGGGTCATCGGATAAGGAATACTGATTCTTTGCAATACAAACAGGAAGATTTCCATAACCAAGCTTTTCAATCTTTCTAATTGCCAAATTGGCAGCAGGGTCAAATGTTACCTTATCTGCTCCGTATATTTCCTTTGAAATAATCTCAATCTTCTTCTTTATGGGAATATCCAAATCATATAAAGGCTTATAGCAACTTTGCTTTTCTTCCATGGTTTTTAGTAATTTTTCTGCCAAGTCTATACCGCCTGCTCCACCCTTTTCCCATACTTCACAAAGTGAAAATTCACAATCCCTATCTTCACAGAACTTTTTCACAAATTCTATCTCATCATCACTATCTGTTACAAATCTATTGAGAGCTACCACAACAGGCACACCGTATTTTTGTATATTTTCTATATGTTTTTCTAAGTTAACAATACCTTTCTCTAAAGCAACCATATTTTCTAGGGAAAGCTCTGTTTTAGCCATTCCGCCATTGTATTTTAGGGCTCGAACAGTTGCAACCAGAACTATGGCATCAGGCCTTAACCCTGCCATTCTACATTTTATATCTAAGAATTTCTCCGCCCCAAGGTCAGCACCAAAGCCTGCTTCTGTAACTACTATATCAGCCAACTTAAGAGCTATTTTAGTTGCTCTTACACTATTACAACCATGAGCTATATTAGCAAAGGGACCACCATGTACAAGAGCCGGAGTATTTTCTAAGGTTTGAATCAAATTAGGTTTCATGGCTTCTTTAAGTAGTGCTGCCATAGCTCCAACTGCCTTAAGATCCTTGGCAGTAACAGGATTACCATCATAGGTATAGGCAACAACTATTCTGCTAAGTCGTTTCTTTAAATCATCCATATCCTCAGCAAGGCACAATATGGCCATAATTTCAGAAGCCACAGTAATGACAAAATGGTCCTCACGGACTACTCCGTCAGACTTTTTTCCAAGACCAAGCACAATATTACGAAGGGCACGGTCATTCATATCTACACAGCGTTTCCAGACAATCTGATTAGGATCAATCTTAAGAGTATTTCCCTGATGAATATGATTATCAAGCATTGCTGCCAATAGATTATTAGCGGATGTTATTGCATGAAAATCTCCCGTAAAATGAAGATTCAAATCCTCCATTGGAACTACTTGAGCATATCCACCTCCGGCTGCTCCCCCTTTAACTCCAAAGCAAGGGCCAAGGGAAGGCTCCCGAAGAGCTATTACCGATTTCACATTCATCCTACCCAGGGCTTGCCCAAGACCTACAGTTGTTGTAGTCTTCCCCTCACCAGCTGGTGTAGGATTAATAGCAGTCACAAGTACCAGCTTACCACTAGAGCGATTCTGTATATTAGCCCAAAGTTCATCTGAAAGTTTTGCCTTATATTTCCCGTAAAGCTCCAAATCCTCATCAGATATATTTAACTTTTTTGCAACTTCATTAATATGATCCAATTTTGCTTCCTGTGCGATTTGAATATCTGTCTTCATTTGTCATCCCAGCCTTTCTGAAAATATATAATTAAAATAATTGTAGCACATGAATATTCAAGGTCAAGTAAATAAATATATAAAAATATAATTGTTAAACTTTAGTTATTTAAAATAATTATAACTATTGTTAAACATTTAGCAATAATTAAAAAAATGAACTAGCTTATCTTGTCGTATTCTGTTATAATACTGTTTAATTATAAGATTTTAGTTGCTATTAACAACATATTCATATAAAATTGAGCTACTGTCTGATTATTTTTAGAAAGGATCTTTAAATGAGATACGATACAATAATATTTGTTCTTGATGGAACACTATTAAATACATTGGATGATTTAAAGGATAGCCTAAATTTTTCCTTAACTAACCATGGATATGAGCCTAGAACCTTGGAGGAAGTCAGGCGTTTCGTAGGAAATGGGGTCGGAAAATTAGTTGAGCGTTCTCTTCCCTTACATACTTCCCAGGAAGATGCCGAAACATGCCTTGCCACCTTCAAAGACCATTATAATAAAAACATGCAAAATAAAACTAGACCATATGATGGTATAATGGAATTGCTTCTAGATTTAAATAGGTTTGGCTTTAATCTTGCTATAGTGTCTAATAAGTTCGATACTGCTGTAAAAGAACTGGCAAAAGAATATTTTGGAGGCGTCTTTAATGTAGCCATTGGAGAATCTGCTACAGTAAAAAGAAAACCAGCTCCCGATAGCATCTTGACTGTAATAAATGAACTTGGCACTGACATCAAGAAAACCATCTTTGTTGGGGATTCAGAAATTGATGTACAAACAGCAAAAAATGCAGGAATACCCTTTATCGGTGTTACCTGGGGTTTTCGAACCCGTGATGTCTTAAGAAATGAAGGAGCCAACTATCTGATCGACACTCCTAAAGAACTACTTACTTTAATATAATCGACATATCTATAAAACCACTTACTTTAATATAATCAACACTTCCATAAAACTACTTACTTTAATATAATCAACACTAATATAGAGTTAAAAAAAAGAGGCTGTTACATATTAGCCTCTTTTATTATCAATTCAATCCATTATCAATTAAGAATTGCTCATACTCTTCTGCACTCATAAGTATTTTCCTTGGTTTGGTACCTTCCTCAGGACCTACTACCCCAACTTCAGCCAATTGATCCATTATTCTTGCAGCACGATTAAAACCAATTCTATATACTCTCTGTAGCATACCAATAGATGCCTTGTCCTTTTCAATAATGAACCTTCCAGCTTCTACAAAATAATCATCTCTTTCATTATTAGCAGTATTTATTGCTTCTTGAGCATGGACATTTTCTATGGTTTCTTTAATCTCTTCACTATAGTTTGCTTCGCTGTTGTTCTTAATAATTGAATCAACTACTGAGGCTACCTCTTTGTCGGACACATATGTCCCTTGGATTCTAACAGGTTTTGGGTAACCTGACGGGAAGAATAACATATCCCCCTTGCCCAAGAGTTTTTCAGCACCAGAACCATCAATAATTGTTCTAGAGTCAACTGCAGAAGATACGGCAAATGCTATCCTAGAAGGTATATTTGCTTTAATAACACCGGTTATTACATTAACAGAGGGTCTTTGAGTAGCAATAATCAAATGTAAACCTGCCGCCCTAGCCATTTGTGCCAGTCGACATATTGCATCTTCAACTTCACCTGGAGCAACCATCATCAGGTCTGCCAACTCATCAATTATAATAACAATCTGAGGGAGCTTTTGATAATTCTCATCATTGAGATAAGCATCTTCTCGTACCTTCTCATTATATCCCTGTAAATCACGGACCCCAGCTTCAGCAAACTTCTTATAACGGTCAGTCATCTCAATAACAGCCCAATTAAGTGCAGCGGCGGCCTTTTTGGGGTCAGTTACCACTGGTATTAACAAATGAGGAATTCCATTATAGGCATTAAGCTCAACTACCTTAGGATCAATCATAATCATTCGTACATCTGAAGGCTTTGATTTATACAAAATACTCATAATCAAAGTATTAATACATACAGATTTACCTGAGCCTGTGGCACCTGCTATGAGAAGATGGGGCATCTTCGCAATATCAGCAATAATAACTTGTCCACCTATATCTCTTCCCACTGCAAATGCTATATCAGAAGGATGGTTTGAAAATTCCTTGCTCTCAAGCATTTCTCTTAAAGTAACAACAAAGTTATCCTTATTAGGCACTTCAATACCCACCGCTGATTTTCCTGGAATAGGGGCCTCAATCCTAATCTCGGAAGCAGCAAGATTAAGCTTTATATCATCTGCAAGACTGGTTATACTTTTTACCTTAACCCCTTGTTCAGGCTGAAGCTCATATCTTGTAACAGAAGGTCCGCAGCTGACATTAGTAATCGTAACATGAACACCAAAACTCTCCAAAGTATTTTGAAGCTTGGCTGCTGTCTCCTTAAGATACTTTTCAGTCATCTGAGTTTTGCCATGTTTTTGCTTTGGGGGAGTAAGAAGTTTTAAAGATGGAAATACATACTCTTTCTCCTCCATGGTTTGACTTATATTCAAATCTTCAATATCCATTGAAGTTATCTTTCCATTAACTTTGTTAACATCCTTAACTGATTGATTTTGAGTATTCTCACGTTCTACAGCAGTAGTGTTTGCACCTGTAGAATCAAAAGCGTCAGCCACCCCTCCGTCTACAGAGGTAGAGTTGGCTTTTCTGAATTTTTCATTAAGTTCATCTTCATATGTAGGAACCCGCCCTATATCCAATCCTTGAATATTAATATCAGATGCCTTTTGATAATCTGACAATTCCTCCGGTGTAAGGGGATCTAAATTAACCAAAGGTAAATCGGTGTCATTAATCTCTTCCTTACGCTTTCTTTTATTTCTCTTATCTTTTATGCTGATTACCTTAGAAACTTCATCATCTTCCTGGTCATCTTCCTCCTCTATCAAAAAGGTTTTAAATGGCCTACGCTTAGGTCTCTCCATTCCATCTCTATCCCATGCTTCTTCCATCTCTTCTTTTCTAAGTTTATTATTTTGTATTCTTTCTTCCATGGACTGTTTGCTTTTTTTAGCAAGATAGAGGAATATAGCTTTTCCTGTAATTACTATAATACATATAATCATTGTCGCAATTAATATTATGTAAGTAGCTGTAACATCAAAAGCACCGCAAAGCAACATAACAAATATTCCACCTATAATTCCACCGCCGGTTCTATCTTCAGAAGATTTCATATAATATTCTAAAATCTTCATATCTTCATCATATTGTATGGATAGTAGCTGAATAAGGGCTGTCAAGGTTACCAGAAAGACCATTGCACTTAAGATTTTTCTACCAGCTTCACGATTTCCATAATTAGAAATACGAAATGCAGTACCAAAAAACAGAATTACAGGCAATATATATGCCTCTAATCCTACCATACCGAATAAAAACCCACTGACATATTTACCAACTATACCGCTTAAATCAAAATAACTCAAATACATAAGAATAGAAACAACTAGAGCAATTATAAGGATGATTTCTTCCTGCACTGCTCTTTTTTGCTTCTCTGCTTCTTTTCTTTTTTTCTGAGTATTATATGTTCTTTTCTTACTACTATTTTTATTGGAAGCCACCTGTCAACCCCCTTATTTCATTTTGCCTCTTCCATCATTCATTATACCTTTTAGACAAATGATATGCAAGTTTTACATTAAGAACCTTTACATTAAGAACCGCAAATAATTAAATAATACGGCGAAGATGACATACACTTTCTTCTTACCTGAAAGTTTCTGCCTAGTAACACCAGAAGGTATATCTATTTTATCATCATCTATAACAGAGACTGAATTTGCTTCATATTCTTCCATGTAGCCACTTAACTGCTTGTTAATATCCTCACTGTCAACAACTAACATCATCTCGGTACTTAAGTAGACACTTCTCATGTCCATGTTAAAGGAGCCGATAATAGATAAATCATCATCAACTGTTATGCTTTTTCCATGGTAAGAGATACCACCCTCGTATTCATATATTTTTATACCTGTCTGCAATATCTTATCTCTATGTAATAGATAATCAGCGGCTCCAAAGGGATTAGCGTTATTGGCTACTGAATTAGTCATCATCGAAACATCAGCCACATTATTACAAACATCCTCAAGTGAGCTGTACATTATATCATTGCAGACAATATAGGGCGAATGAATACTCACTTTATTTTCACCGTTTTTCATAAGCTCGATTAAGGAATAGAATACAGTAGGCTCCTTCGAATTAACATGAATGGGATTAGTAAGCAAGGATACCTTATTCACTTCATATGTATTGTCATAATAGTTATAATCATCTAAAATCTGCGGATATTTTTCAATATTACTAAGATAAATATCCTCCAGCTCCTGTCTTGCCTTTACCACCTTCTTCTTATTAGCCTCTTTTGGATTGTTATGGTATAGCTTACATTCATTATAATTCCATACCATATGAAAATAATCTAAAACATCATATATTGAGCTTTCCATTTCCTCTGGTTTTGTATTATAAACCAGTAAATCTCTGTCATGATTCATGTCTTCATTGTCAACAAGAAAATAGTCACAAGTATTCCTACCTCCTAAAATATATAATTCATTGTCAATGACCAAATATTTATCATGCAACCTCCCCATGCTTTTCCATGGTTTTAGGATGTTTAGACTGTTATATATCTTGATTTCAACATTTTTATGGGATGATAAAGCTATAAAGTATTCATCATTGGTCATATGTAGCAAGGCAGAATAGCCATCCACAAGAATCTTTATGTCAATGCCATTATTAGCTGCATTAAAAAGAGCTGCCAAAATATCTTTCCCACTATTATCTGATCTAAAATCAAAGGTCGACAGTATAATACTATTATGGGCTCTTTCAATCATTCTAAGCCTCTCAATCAATGCATCCCCATTATCTTCAATGACATAAGCCCTATCACAGGATAAATCTTCTGAGTAATAATCCTTTATATCAAATGAATCAACATATTCAGTGCTGATCTGCGGTTGTTTACTATAGGGAATAACCACGCCCAAAAGTATATAAAGAACAAAGACCAAAAATATTCCTATGATAATCCTAATTTTTCTCTTCATAAATTCCAAGCCTTTCATGTTACCATTAATTACCTATAATGCTTAATGATATCATAATATGAATTTATGTCAATTTATTAAAAAGGAGTGTCCATACTTTTGTCTAGAGTTTTTAATAAAATATCCTACCACATTTACATGATAGGATACTCTATTATTCATAGTTATTTACAATATAATCTAGTTATATTAGTTAATCTAGTCCAAATCAAACATTCGAACAAAGCTTAAATCATAACTCTTTATTCAATTATAACCTTGTCTCCATCTTTTAGTGTCAGTGCACTTTCAGCCGATGTTATTATCATTTCCCCTCTAACTAAGCCGGATTCTATGAATAAACTCTTGTCTGGAAGATATTCAGACTCCAGTACAATCAAGTTTACCTCTTTTTTATGAACTGTAAATATGGTCTTAGAAAAACCTAACTCACCAGTAACAGTATATACGCAGTTATCCTCTGTTAAAGCTGTCTCTGGTATCACTAGATAATGTATATCATCAAACTTCATGGATTGATTTACAACCATTACCTGAACTTTAGGGGTTATAAGCTCATATATACGGCCTCCGAATAAGGTAAATACTATTAATATCATTAAAATAACTATTGTAACAATAACAGATAATCGCTTCATCAATTCACCACCTGAATTTTTCCATGGATTTTTCTAGGGTCTTTCTGAACAAGAGGAATATGACTAATACTGGGTACATATATACTGTAGCCCCTGCATAGACTACATCCTCAGGTAGATGGTTTAGCACCACCGACAAGGGCATTATCTCAGGAGCTTCAGATGCAAATATAATTGCCTGTTCCACCATATTCCAGCTTTCACAGAAAATCAAAATCGCCAATGCTGCAAAGGCTTCCTTTAATTGAGGCATGACCACATAACGAAGTAACAAAAATACAGATGAGGTCTCCAGCCTTGTATATTCAAGAACATCATCGGAGATTCCCACAATAAACTGTCTAAATAAAAACACCGCAAATGGCGAGAATATCATTGGTAATATCAGTCCATGAGGAGTCTGAAGTATATTCATATCACGTAGCTGTATATAGTTAGGTAAAAGTGTTGCTTGAAATGGTAATAGCATTACAACTATATATACTAAAAACAGTGCATCCCGTCCCGGAAATTTAACTTTGGCAAATAAAAAGCCCAAAGGAAATGAGACAATAAGGCAAAATACTGTTATTACACTTGAATATAATACAGAGTTCCAAAAATACTTCATTGCAGTATGATTAGTAAAGAAAAATTCACCAAATTGTGCTAAGGTAATAGCCTTATTACCATACTGCATGGACTTTATAATCGTAACAAAAACAGGAAAGACAAATATCAACGCAAGGATAGATAAGATAACAAACAATGACTTTCTACTTATACTCATAGACTCACATCCTTCATATACCGATTCTGTATACGGTAGGCAATTACTATAATGATTGCAAGAATAATTGTAACAATTGCTGATGCACATGTTAGATTATTATAATTCAATCGCATAAAATGGTTGTTCATATAGTATTGAATTGTATATGCCGGGTCAGGAGGATAATTGGTATTGTAAAATAGATAGCTTTCCTTAAATATCTTTAGCGAATTTACAAATGACAGTATTCCTACAAAGAATAACGTCGGAGAAATAAGCGGTAGAGTTATATATCTATAAAGCTTCATTCCTCTTGCTCCGTCAAGCTCTGCAGCCTCAAGAACCTCTCCAGGCAGCTGTGTAAATGCAGCGGTAAACAATATTATATTTATACCTGCATTTTTCCATATATAAAGTGCATACATAGGCAAGACCTGAATAAATGAACTGCCCGCCTTCATCCATTCATAGTAGCTATCATTATTAAATACTAGGCGCCACACAAAGATTACACTTACACTAGGTAGTAGCATGGGTAGCATAAATGCACTCTTAATTCCTTGAAAATGTTTAATAAGCCTGGATAAACCAACTGATATCAAGAAGGATATAATTAAAAGCAAAGCAACCCCCACAGTTGAAAATATAAGTGTATTCTTCAGAGCTAGCCTGAAATACTGATTACTTATAACTGATTTATAGTTATCAAACCAAACAAAATTCTTATTATATACATCATCTATGATGGAGTACCATAGGCTTTTTCCAAATGGCCACAGGAAGAACAATATAAAACCTGCCAAACCTGGTATACATAATGAAAAAATCTTTAGCTT
>JAAYRE010000135.1 GCA_012518935.1 Clostridiales bacterium | reverse complement strand
TCCACAAACAAATGTCTATGTATCCGCCTATAAAGGAAACGGAAAAGCTGTTATAGTGTCAATTAATATGGGTACCACAGGAGTTGCTCAAAACTATACTATAGGTGGCGGAAGTATTGGAACTATGACTAGAACGGTTACTGATGCCAATCAAAACATGGCTTCAGCTACATCACTAGATGCATCCAGTGGTTCATTCTGGGCTTGGTTGCCAGCTCAGAGCGTAACTACAATGGTTGGAAATTTGAATTAAGATTGATGTATCCTTTTTAACTAATTTTAGTGATTAGATGATGTAGAAGATTATACATGATAGTGGTTACTGGTTTTAGTGATTACAATTTTAGGATTACATTTATTGATTAAATTGAGTTAATGCCATATATAGTACAAGTCGTACTAAGGTAGCCCTCGCTCAAGTAGTATTAAGATAAAATCATGAAGCTGTTCCATAAGAGATATAAGACAATCCTTATGAAGCAGCTTCTTTATAATTTAATTGTAGATTACTCCGAATTCCTATTATAATAAAAATGCTCCGCAAGGTTGCCAGGAAATTTATTTTATTCCGTGCTGTTTACGATATTCAGTTGGGCTTGTATGAAAGACCTTCTTAAAGACCTTTGAAAAGTAGTTGGCACAGGAAAAGCCACACTGATTGGCTATTTCTTGAATCGGAGTATTTGTATTAATTAGAAGGTACATTCCATGCTCTAACCTTATATTAGTTAAATATTGAATAGGATTAATACCCATCTCCTTATAAAAAACTCTAGTTAGATGAGGATATGAGATTCCTATTGTATTACTCATTTCATCTAAATTATATTCTTTAGAATAGTGTAAGTGCATCCAGTCAATGGCAGCTGTAACATAAGGATTAACAATCTTGTTTGGTGGTGACTCTATATGTCTAAGAAGGGCAGTAAGAAAGAGATAAAGCCACTCGCTTTTAGCATAGCGTTCTAAGGACTCATTATTTCTTAAGGTTTCATATAATTCAAAAAACATTCTTATAGGAGGGCTGTCTTGTCTAATCTCCATAACTGGTCCAGTTAATTCTCTGATACGCTTGAAAAATGGTATAACAGCAGGACCATAAAAATGAATATAAAAGAAGGTCCAATGATGATTTTTCACATTCGGTAGGTAATACTTGCTGTTCTCGGGAAATGTTATAAAAAAGGCCTTGTCCTTAGTAATCTTATAACTTGTTTCTTGTGTTTCGTAATAGCCATATCCATCAAGGGTATATTGAAAGAGAAACCCTTGATAATCCCTGCTGGCATTATCATAATGATATTCTTCATTGGTCCTAATCTCCAAACCAAGATCATAAATAGTAAGGGATTGTTCTGATATGACGTCCATATTTAAAAAAGCAAAAAATCCTGTGTCCCAAGTCATCAAAATATTACCTCTCCTTATCATATTAATACCCTTGTTGCAGTCTGCACTTATAATGTATTATAATAGAAAAAGGGATTAATTACAAATTTTAATATCAATATATTACTATGGAACTGCTACATAAGTAATTCATAGTGTCATACTTGGCACTAAGTAAACAGAAGGAGAGGTAGATATTATGAAATCATATAGCTTTAAAAGAAAATCAATATTACTGATTTTAACAGTTTTTATTAGTAGTATGTTTTTACTTATGGGCTGTAAAAATGAGAGGGCAAATAACGATAATGATAGCACTTCAACAGATGTTGAAGGTGAGGCACCTGATGATATTGACCTACTAGAGAATTTAGACCTTGGTAATCAAGATGATAATTCAAAGAAGGAGGATAATACTCAAGAAACTGCTACCAAAGATGAGGATACCTTAAATGATAATATCATTTATGATAATATCATATATGATAATGCTAAGTATATGAATAAAACTGATATTACAATGGTAAAGGACTTAACTACAGCCTCACCCAACAATGAATATAATATATACATATGGTCTGATTCTCAAAACAGTTATTACTATTCTGTATTAAAGGGTAATGATGTTGTGATTGCACCATCCTCAATAGGGATTAGGCTTAAGGAGGCTGATTTAACAAAAGAGTTAAATCTTGAAAGTGGAAGTTTAAAGTTTAATGAAATTGATGAAAGCTATGAGACAATAACCTTAAGTGCTAACACTGCAAGAAATCATTGTAATGAAACAAGCTTTACCCTATCAAATAGTGAAGGATCATTTGATTTTATACTAAGAGCTTACGATGATGGGATTGCCTTTAGATACATGAATGTAACTGCTAAGTCAGGCGATACTGTCACAGTAGAAAAAGAGCAGTCTGAATTCGTATTGGTTAAGGATACAACAACATGGGCTTTGAGCTTAAATGGAACCTATGAAGGTGACTATGTAGAGAGAAGCTATTTTTCTTTTGTAAATGCTAATGGTAAATTTACAACACCATTACTGGCTATTAATGAGAAATACTGTATGCTATTTTCAGAGGCTGCTGTATTTAATAATAATGGTGATTATAGTAAGAGTTCATTACAAACCTTTGCAGGATCACCAGCACTTAAACTAGGCTTCGGTCTTGCCCGTAACCCTAATGATGAAGCAAAGGATGATTTGGATTCCCCTGGTCATAAGGAATTCTTTAGTGTTACTACAAGAAATGGATTTAATACCCCATGGAGAGCTGCAATTATAACAGATAATATTAATGATTTAGCTACAAGTACCTTAATATCTAATCTTAATCCTACTCCAGACCCTAATCTGTTTCCCAATACTGATTATATAAAGCCTGGTAAAGTTGCCTGGTCCTGGTGGTCTGAGAGTGGTTCTCCCGGTAATTACAATAGACAGATAGAATATATTGATTTTGCTTCTGAGAATGGTTGGGACTATGTCTGCCTTGACGCTGGCTGGCGAAGTTACGAGTCAAGACTTAAGGAAATTTGTGATTATGCTAAGGAAAAGAGCGTCGGTATATTTGTCTGGGTTAATTACAGAGAGTTAAAAGACTATGATAATATGGATCAACTATTCTCTAAGTGGAAGTCTGCTGGTGTAGTTGGAGTTAAAACTGACTATTTTGAAAGTGATGAGATAAGTGTCTTAAATGTAATAGATGAAACAGCCAAATGTGCAGCGAGATATGAGCTGATGGTATTATATCACGGATGTATTTCACCATGTGGTGAATACCGTACATATCCCAATATAATGACCATGGAAGCTGTTATGGGTGAGGAATTTAGAAAATGGTCTACTTCCCCCACAGCAAAGAATTGCTTGGTTTATCCCTTTACTAGAAATGTTGTTGGCTCTATGGACTATACTCCTGTAGGCTATAAGCTTGCCAATGTTGATGAGACCTTTGGTTTTTCCCTGGCAAAAACAGTTATATATGAATCCTCTTTACAGCACTTTGCTCATTCTGAAGCCATATATAAATATTACATAGGTTTACCATTTTTGAATAATATTCCTACCACCTGGGATAGAACAATTGTATTAGAAGGATATCCAGGACAATATGCAACATATGCAAGAAATAAGGATGATGACTGGTTCTTGGCTTCAATGACCCTCAATGCCAGAAAGGTAGATTTTCCTTTGGATTTCTTGGGTGATGGTCAATATAATGCCTATATCTATAAGGATAATGAAGACGGCTCTAGTCTATTGTTAGAAGAGAGGCTTGTAAGAAACACTGATCGTCTTACTATGGATTTACTTAATGTTGGGGGATTTGCAGTAATGATTACCAAGTCTACAATAGATACATCCTATGAGATTGGTATAAATACTGACATTCCAGGTTATGTTTATTATGAAGCAGAGAGTGAAGATAATATATTATCAGGTGCTTCTGTAATAGCTAATTCTGTTACCTGCTCAGGAACTAAAAAGGTTGGCTACGTCGGTAATGGTCCTGAGAATACATTGGAATTTAATATAGAAGTTAAAAAGGAAGGCACCTATAGAGCAATATTATATTACTGTTCAGGTGAGAATCGTAAGACATATGTATCTGTCAATGGAGGCCCAGAATTTGAATTATCGGGCTTAAACAGCGGAAGCTATGACAATCCAGAGAAGATTGAATTTGATGTAAGTTTAAAAGTAGGAGTAAATGTAATTAAGTTCTCTGAACCTACATATTATGCACCGGATTTTGATAGACTTGCAATATCTGAGGAAGCCAATTGATAATGGATAGGATATAAGATGAAGTAACAGAATAGGCAGGCTATTACCTAAGGGTAGTAGCCTGTCCTTGTATATTCAATAGGTTAATTATTGCATAATTTTCTAATTATGATAAACTGTGTAGAATAAAGAATAAAATTAAAAATGTAATAAAATGAAATTTAATTTTTAATAAATATAAAAGTTGTTAATATATATAGGCTTATTATAAAAATAATAATCTATAAAGTTGATAGAAGGCAGGTCTTGTAATGACATATGATGAAGCAATGAATTTTATTAAGGAAGCAGAAAAGCTTGGTAGTATACCCGGATTAAAAAGCATTACAGAATTAATGAGTATTCTTGATGATCCCCAGGATAGGCTACAGGTTATTCATGTGGCAGGTACTAATGGCAAGGGTTCTACCATTTCGT
Source organism: Clostridiales bacterium (assembly GCA_012518935.1). Lineage (GTDB taxonomy): Bacteria > Bacillota > Clostridia > Lachnospirales > Lachnospiraceae > Mobilitalea. The sequence goes on along the minus strand of JAAYRE010000135.1, from coordinate 11,621 downwards.
TTTTATCAAGTATTCTTGCAATGGCAGGCTACCGGGTAGGAATATTTATTTCCCCTGTGGTCTTTTCTTATAATGAAAAACTACAAATCATATCTAAGAGAGATAGAAGCAAGGAAGCGGAGGATTTATTAGCTGAAGAACATGCTAATAGTAAAGCTGAGGATTTATTAGCTAGTGAACATGCTGATAGTCAAGTTGATGATTTATTAGCTGGAGAACATGCTAATAATGAAGATGAGGATTTGTTAGTTAGAGATTATATTAGTAGGGAAGATATCTGTAACTTGATTGATATTATAAAGCCTGCCTGTGAAGATATGGTCAGATGCGGACATGCCCATCCTACTGCATTTGAGATAGAAACTGCTATGGCCTTTTTATATTTTGATTATAAGAAGGTTGATTTCTTATTACTTGAGACTGGTATGGGAGGCAGGCTGGATTCAACCAATGTTATTAAAAGCCCCATATGTAGTATAATAACACCTGTAAGCTATGATCATATGCAGTATTTGGGTAACAGTTTAGGTCAAATAGCCCATGAAAAAGCAGGCATTATGAAAGCAAATTCTTATGTTATTACATCTAAGCAGCAAGCTGAGGTAAGTAGTGTATTTCACCATAAGGCCATTGAATTAAAGATACCACTAAAGATTGCAGATGATGGTAAGGCATGTAATATAAGATATAGGGAAAATTATACGGAATTTGAATATCCTATGTTGGACAAGTTTGTAGCTTATAAGATAAGAATATTAGGCTCTTATCAGATTAATAATGCAATACTTGCCCTAGAGACTGCCAGGATGCTGAATGAACATGGGTATATAGTAGGAGAGGAAGATATTAAGAAAGGATTATGGCAAGCTAAATGGCATGGAAGGTTTGAACTTATATCAAAGGAACCAGATATATATATAGATGGTGCCCATAATGAAGAAGCCGCTTATAGACTTCGGGATTCCATAGAAATTTACTTTACAAATCGAAGATTAATATTTATGATAGGTGTATTAGCCGACAAAGATTATCAAAATATGCTAGGTATTTTAGCTTCTATGGCAGATACCATCATTACTCTGACTCCAGATAATCATAGAGCACTAGCTTCAAATCTACTGGCTAAAGAAGCAGAAAAATATTGTAGCAAGGTTATTTGTAGCCATGATATGGAGGATGCTATAAGATTGGCATATAAGGAGGCAGAACCTGAAGATGTTATAATTGCTTTTGGTTCCTTATCATTTTTAGGAACCTTGGCTGCTAAGTTAAGAATGGGAAAGGATGAGAGCAACAATGGATGAAGCAAAAATTCAACAAGCAGTTCGATTGTTTTTAGAGGCAATCGGTGAAGATATAGATAGGGAAGGACTAAAGGACACTCCCAGTAGAATCAGCAAGATGTGTGAGGAGCTTTTTGGTGGAATTGGCAAAGAGGCCTCTGAACATCTGAATGTTACTTTTCACACTGAAAGTAACAAGATGGTACTTGAGAAGGACATTACATTTTATTCTGTTTGTGAACACCATCTGCTTCCCTTCTTCGGTAAGGCCCATGTAGCCTATATTCCCAACGGGGAAGTAGTGGGTTTAAGCAAATTAGCTAGGACAGTTGAAACCTATGCAAGAAGACCTCAGATTCAAGAGCATCTAACAGCCCAGATAGCTGATGCTATTATGGAGAATTTACAACCTAAGGGAGTTATGGTTGTTATGGAAGCGGAGCATCTATGTATGTCCATGCGTGGTGTAAGTAAACCGGGTTCTAAGACACTTACCTATATTTGCCGTGGGGATTTTGATGAAGATAAATCTTTGCAGGCCTCAGTATTAGCATTAATTAAGTAGGGGAGACACTATGAAGATGAATACACATATAGAAATTGGCAATAGAATATTTCCCTTAGATAAAACTAGCTATATTATGGGAATACTGAATGTAACACCAGATTCATTTTCTGATGGGGGAAGACACAACCATGTGGATAAAGCCCTAGACCATGCCCTTAGGATGATTGATGAAGGGGCGGATATTATAGATATTGGCGGTGAATCCACTAGACCAAATTATACCATGATCTCTGAGGAAGAGGAGATAAAGCGGATTGTTCCGGTAATTGAAGCAATCAGGAAAAGAACCGATGTACCGATATCAATCGATACCTATAAAAGCAAGGTTGCAGATGTAGCCTGTATGGCAGGAGCCAATCTGATTAATGACATATGGGGATTAAGGTATGATTCTCATATGGCTAAGATTGTTAAGAAACATAATGTGGCTCTATGTATCATGCACAATAGAAAAGCCATAGATTATACTGATTTTGTTTCTGATTTTCATAAGGATATTAATTCTAGCCTACAGATTGCAACTGATGCAGGAATTTTAAATGAGAAGATAATACTGGATCCAGGTATAGGATTTGCTAAAACCCATGAAATGAACTTGTACCTTTTAAATCATCTGGATATGTTACATGATATGGGATATCCTATCCTTCTTGGTTGTTCCCGCAAATCTGTTATAGGGCATGTACTGGATGAAACAGTGGATAATCGACTTGAAGGTACCTTGGCCACCTCCGTAATTGCTGTAATGAAGGGTTGCCAGTTTATACGGGTGCATGATGTAAAAGAGAATGTGAGAGCAATAAGGATGACAGAGGCTATACTAAGAACCAGTGAAATCTAAAAAATATGAAGTATAGAATTTGAATTAATATCTTGAATCAATTTTTTTAATCAATAATGAATCAAAAGTTATGATTTTGTAGATAGAGAAATATGAGCATGTGGATGTATATGGATACATGTGAAAAGTTATAAAAACAAATATTAATATAGATAAACTTAGGATTAAGTAGGTGAAATAATGGATTGTATTAAAATATGGGACTTGGAAGTGTTTGCTTATCATGGAGTTTTAAAAGAAGAAAATACTCTTGGGCAGAAGTTTTTGATCTGTGCTGAGCTTTATATGGATGTGTCAGAAGCTGCAAAAGAAGATGATATAGGAAAATCAATTAACTATGCCAATGTATGTAAGGAAATTGATGATTATTTGAGGGCAAATACCTTTAAATTAATTGAAACTATGGCAGACAGACTGGCAAAGCATCTTTTAAGAAGATATACACCACTTAAAGAAGTAAGTGTTACTATAAAAAAACCCTGGGCTCCTATACTGATGCCCCTAAATACAGTATCAGTAACAGCTAGAAGGGGCTGGCATAATGTATACTTAAGTCTTGGCTCCAATCTAGGAGATAGGGAAGATTATATTAATAGGGCCATAAGACTTCTTGATAATGATAAGAATTGCCGAGTCCTTAGGGTATCTACCCTTAGAAATACAAAACCAGTAGGATATGAGGATCAGGATGACTTTATTAATGGTGCTGTGTACATGCAGACATTACTAAGTCCCAGTGATTTACTGAGCCTAATAGCTGCTATAGAGAAAGAATTACAAAGAGAGAGGGTAATTCGCTGGGGACCTAGAACCATAGATTTGGATATTCTCTTATATGACGATGAAATCATTCAAACAAAGGATCTTACCATACCCCATATTGAAATGGCCAAGAGGAAATTTGTCTTAGAACCCATGGCAGAGATAGCACCATGGGTAAGACATCCAGTATTAGGTAAAACCATGAATGAATTATTGAGCGATTATATTAATCTTCATTCAAATTAGGTGGATTAAAGGTTCCAAGCTCCAAGCTACCGTCAGCTGAGATAACATAAGTGTTCCTGTTATCAAAATCTTTAAAGAATACAAAGTTATCAGTTACATGAATTTGTTTAAAGTGGCCGTCTAGCAATACCTGGGATTCCATAGTTGTAAGGTCTAGACGGCATATTTTACTATTATCTAGATCATCAACTTGGTAGTAAAGGTATTTGCCTGAATTAGTAATATTATATGTAGAACAACGCTCATTTACCAGTACATGAGAGTTGGTTCCGTCAAGATTCATCCTATTAATTGTGTAATTGTTGGACTGGTCCATATAGTATATGTAGTCACCAAAGAATATGGGATAAGCGAAGTTCCCTTCTATATGTGTTCCTGTGGTAAAGCTGGATAGGTCAAGATAGTTAATATTATGGTTAGTGTTAACACCAGTATAGTACATTCTATTATCAATAATGGCAGCAGGTATAGCGACTTCTTTTAGAAGTAATCGTGGTAAGGAGCCATCAGTCCGGTTACGATATAGGTAAAGTCCCTCTTCTACATCATAATTTTGATAATATACATGATTACCCTTTAATGTTACATAGCTACCGGGATTGCTACTGATTAGCTTTAGTTTCTTACCATTAAGATTTATACGATATATTCCTGTGTTATTGAACATGAGAATGTTGGAGGCAGGATTTTCTCTAGTATTATTAGCTCTAAGATAATATATATAGTTCTCATCAACATTAATATAAGCAGCCTTATCATAATGCAACTTTTTAATATTAGTTGTATTGGAATTCATCACATACAAACTACCATCATCATTGTCATTGGAAAAATAAATTTTACCGTCCATTTCACAGAACAAACCTCCGTTGTAGATATTACCAGCTGTATTACCTGTGGTTTCTTCATCGTTGAGAAAAGTGCGATTATGAGAGTATGCGTAGATTATAATTATAGCAAGGACTGTTATGATTGATAGAGTTATTAAGGCTTTTTTTATAATTGACAAATCAACTACCCCCGTATAGATTATTTTTAGCTATAATAATTATATATCGACAGGATTAAATATGCAAATACAAAAGGCAAGAGAAAAAGACAATAACTATATAAGAAAGGTAAGGTTATTATATGGAGGATTTAAGTAAAATTCGAAAAGATATTGATATAGTTGATAGTAAGCTCCTTGAACTTTTTGAATATAGAATTGAACTAGCTCATAGGGTTGCAGCTTATAAGATGAAAAATAATCTTCCTGTATATGATCCTATAAGGGAAGAAGAGAAGCTTAAAAATCTTAGAAAGATAGCAAAGAATAGTGAGAATGCAGATGCTATATCTAATCTGTTTTCTGAGATTATGACTATAGGTAGACAGGTACAGTATAGTGCCTTGGCAGATCATGAAGATTTGGGCTTTACTACTGTAAAAGATATTGATGCAGGAATAGACACTAAGATTGCATACTATGGTGAGATAGGGTCATATACTGAACAAGCCATGAAAGAATATTTTAAGGAACAGGGTGTAGGAATCTCCATGGATACCTTTGAGGAGGTTATGCAAGCCTTGGAAAATGAGGATGTAGAGTTTGGAGTACTGCCAATTGAAAACTCCTCAACGGGAACATTATCAGATATATTTGACCTCTTGGCTGAACATGATAATTACATTATAGGGGAGCAAGTTATAGATATTGACCATAATCTTTGGGGACTGCCGGAAGCAGAATTAAAGGATATTAAGAAAGTATATTCACACCGTCAAGGCTTGTTGCAATGTAGTAGTTTTCTTATAAAACATTCGGATATAGAGACTATTGAAGGACAGAGCACAGCAGCCTCTGCTAGAAGGGTGTGGACTGATAAGGATATTACCCAGGCCGCCATAGCAAGTAAAAATGCTGGAAAGACCTATGGCTTAAAATTACTTCAATCATCAATCCATAATGAAGAGAATAATCAAACAAGATTTATTGTTATTTCAAATAAGAGAATATATCTTAAAGATTCAAAACGTATAAGTATATGCTTTAATCTTCCCCATAGGAGTGGAGCCTTATATAATATCTTGTCCCATTTTATTCATAATAATATTAATATGACAAGGATTGAATCTAGACCAATTAAGGGTAAGGCATTCAGCTATCGTTTCTTTGTAGATTTTGAGGGTGCTTTAGAAAATGTTGATGTAAAAAATGCTGTGTTTGCAATAAAACAGGAAGCCTTGGATTTGAAGATATTAGGAAGTTATATTCCTGTAGAGTAAGCATATTTTCATATGTTTTTCAAAATCTAATCACAAAGTAAACATAATTCTTTGCTAAGATGTTAGTAATATTAAATGATAACCTCTCAAGAGGTTGTAATAATCAAAAATAATTATTTACTATGATTGATAATACCCAGTGATCAGATTTTTGGAAGGAGAGAAATGTATGATGGATAATGACCAAAATTTAAATAATATGAATAATAGAACAGATAATCAATATGATAACTGGTCTATGGAAGTTGATAATAGTCATCAGCTATATCCGACTCCACAGCTAAGTAATCAACCTAAGAAAAAGAAAAGACCTATTTCTAAAATTTTGGGATTTGTGGCTGCAGCTCTTGTGTTTGGTATTATTGCAGGTGCCGGGACTTCAGCTTATCATTACTTTTTTCAAGGGGGTAGGGAAAGAAGTCTAGCCATAAACATAAATGAAGACAAAGATGAGAGCAAGGATGAGACCATTCAGCTAGAGAACGATGGGGATACTGTAGCTAATACAATACCAACAACTACACAAACTCATGGAATTATTACAGATGTGTCAGATATTGTAGATAAGGTTATGCCATCTATCGTTACAATAAATTCAACAAATATCATTACTCAATATGATATATTTTTCGGAAGATCCTTTAGTCAACCAGTGGCAGGAAGTGGCTCTGGTATTATAATTGGACAGAGTGAATCTAGCATATTAGTAGTTACCAATAACCATGTGGTAGAAGATGCAGAAGAAATAGAAATAGTATTCTCAGACGAAAGCACTGCCTCTGCAACCATAAAGGGATCAGATGTAAGAAGTGATTTGGCTGTACTTGAGATAGACATGAAAGATATATCAAAGGATACCTTAGATACAATAAGGGTTGCACGGTTAGGAAACTCAGGCGATTTAAAATCCGGACAAATGGTAATAGCCATAGGAAATGCTCTTGGATACGGTCAATCTGTTACAGTTGGATATGTAAGTGCATTAGATAGGGAAATTCAGCTTGAAAATGGTATAACAATGAAGCTAATTCAAACTGATGCAGCTATAAACCCTGGTAACAGCGGTGGAGCATTGCTTAATATAAATGGTGAAGTAATAGGTATTAATTCCTTGAAATTTGCCAGTGAGAAAGTTGAAGGTATGGGATATGCCATTCCTATATCAGATGCAATACCCATGATAAATTTATTAATGAATGATCAAGCCCTTGAAGTTGCTGAGATGGGATTCATGGGAATTAACGTAGAGACAGCCCAGAATGTAACAAAGGCACTTTCAGCCCAGTTTAATATGCCAGTAGGAGTCTATATCAATGATATAATAGAAGATTCACCTGCAGAGACAGCAGGCTTAAGAAATGGTCATATTATTGTAGGCTATAATGATATTAAGATAGAGACAATTGATGATCTTCTAAATGTATTAACATATTCCAGACCTGGGGATGAAGTCCTTCTTAAGGTAAAAGAACTCCGGGAGGGTGAATATGTGGATAAGGAAATTAAGCTAGTACTTGGTAAAAGACCATAAATGAAAAAATATTACAATATTGATGTTTTAGACACCTTACTCCTCGATGAGGAAAAAGAAAAAAATGTCCTGAAAATGTCCTCTGGGATTAGCCTAGGGGACATTTTTATTATCATAAAACCTTTGGGAGGCACCGTTACAATCACAAAACCCTACCAGACACCATATATTAGTAGGAGTAATATTATTTTTCTGGGAGGGTTCAATGAGGAAAAAGTTTTTGTCTATACTCACCCTGATTGCAATGGCTACTGCTTTATTAGTCGGCTGCAAAGGAAATGACGATATGATAGAAATCACTCTGAATGAGGTTGCACATTCTGTTTTCTATTCACCCATGTATGTAGCCTTTGAGGAAGGGTACTTTGAAGATGAAGGTTTAAAGGTTAATTTAGTTAACGGACTTGGAGCAGATAAAACAATGACTGCAGTTTTATCTGGAGAATGCGAAATAGGCTTTATGGGAGCTGAGGCTTCTATATATGTGTATAACCAAGGTGCAGATGATTATGTAGTTAACTTTGCTCAGCTTACACAAAGAGCCGGTAACTTCCTTGTATCCAGAGATATGAATGAGGAATTTACTTGGGATAATGTCAAGGGAAAGACAGTTCTTGGTGGACGAAAGGGCGGAATGCCTCAAATGGTATTTGAGTATATACTTAAGAAGCAAGGTATTGACCCTAGTGAGGATCTAAATATTGTTCAGAATATTGATTTTGGTCTAACATCCCAAGCATTTGCCTCAGGGCAAGGTGACTACACCATGGAATTTGAACCTGCAGCTACTGCACTGGAACTTGAAGGTGTAGGTAAGGTGGTTGCTTCACTTGGTGTTGAAAGTGGTAAGGTGCCCTATACAGCTTTCTCAGCACGTAAGAGCTATATTGAAAAAAATCCTGAAGTAATTCAGAAATTCACTAATGCCCTTCAGAGGGGAATGGAGTATGTTAATTCTCATAGCCCCGAAGAAATTGCTAAGTCAATTTCACCACAGTTTAAGGAAACAGATATAAAGACCCTGACAATGCTTGTAACAAGATATTATGAACAGGATACCTGGAAGGAAAATCTTATATTTGAGGAAGATAGTCTGACCCTATTACTAAATATTCTTGATGAGGCAGGAGAGTTAGAAAAAAGAGTTCCTTATCAGGATATTATAATCAGAGACTATGCAGAGAAAGCATTGGAAAAGAAATAAGAACTAAATGAAATAAAGAGGCTCTATGCCTAGTAATGGGTATAATAGAGCCTCTTTTGTTTATATAGATGTAATGTAATTATTATTCTTCAGAAATGGCATCCTCAATAACTTCTTCAATATCATCGTCATCATCTTCATATTCATCGAAGTCATCATCAAAGTCATCTAGATAATCAGGGTTCATATACCTATAAACAGCATAGGCTATAGCGGCAATTGCTGCTACGGCTCCTATAATAGCAAGCACCCATACCAAAGTATTTTTTTTCTTTTCAGAATCTTTCCTGTGAATTAATTCTCCTACCTTAATGGTATTTAAAAAATCGTCAAATTTATTTCCCATAGTCGCACGTCCTTTCTTGATTAATATATTAAATAAAGTATATTGCTTTATTGCTTTGTCCTATTTACTATATTATAACATATTCATGATTTAAATGCTATATATTATAATTTCATTATAAGAAGCTTTTTATTCACTGAAATACTTCTAGTAGTTTTAATCCTGAACTTTGGTTAGTTTTGCAAAGGATGCAATTAATTTTTTTGTACCATAACTAGGAAATTCAACAGTTACTTCGTAGTCTTTGCCACCCATGGTTATGTCAATTACTGTACCTATCCCAAATTTTATATGCTTTACACTATCACCTACATCATAGTCAAGGGTACCCATATTGCTTCCCTGAAATTGTTTGGGCTCAGATGTGACGAAGGGTTTATGGCTTATCTGTGACTGATGATATTCAGATCCAAAACGATTCTTCTTAGGACTAAAAGCAGTAGAGAGATTTTTATCAGCCATGTTTACTTTCATAAGATATCTGGGTATCTCGTGAATAAAGCGGGAGGGTTTGTTGAATTGTATATCTCCACGGAGCATACGTTGCTTGGCTGCTGTCAGGGATAATTTCATTCTTGCTCGGGTAATTCCTACATAGCAAAGACGTCTTTCTTCCTCAATTTCTTCCTGAGGATTATCAGCATATATAGCCATATAACCTGGAAAAATTCCTTCTTCCATACCACATATATAAACATATGGGAATTCCAAGCCCTTTGCACTATGGAGAGTCATAAGTACAATATTATCTGTACTTTCATCAAGATTGTCTATATCAGAAACCAAGGCTACCTCTTCTAGAAATCCACTGAGAGAAGGTTCCTCTTCAGAACCTTGGGCATAAGTAACCAACTTATTCACTAATTCATCAATATTAGCTATTCGATCCTTTGCCTCATCGGTGTTCTCAGCCTCTAAGTCTCTTAAGTATCCTGTAGCATCTAAGACATCATCTATAATCTCCATAAGGTTATAATTATCCTGTAAGAGATTCGAACGTAAGCCCTCAATCATACTAACAAATGGAGTGATTTTGGATGCAGTTCTTTCTAAGCCGGGGATATGTGAAGCCCTGGTAAGGGCTTGGTAAAAACTAATATCATTATTAATAGCAAAGTCATTTACTTTGTCAATGGTGGTAAGGCCAATCCCCCTTCTAGGGACATTTATTATTCTCTTAACTGCTATATTATCAAGACCATTTTCTATAGTCTTAAGATAGGCTAGAATGTCTTTGATTTCTTTTCGGGCATAGAAGTTGACACTGCCGATAATCTTGTAAGGAATATTTCTAAGGATTAATTTTTCCTCAAATATACGAGACTGGGCATTGGTACGATAGAGAATAGCAAAGTCATTATAGCTTGCCTGACCATTTTCTACTGTACGTCTTATTTCATCGGTAATAGAATCTGCCTCGTCAATATCGGATTCAAACTGTGTAAAGCTTACAGGTTCGCCCTGGTCATTATCAGTCCATAAAGCCTTATCCTTTCGTCCTATATTATTGGCAATAACTTCATTAGCTGCAGCTAAGATGCTTTTAGTGGAACGATAGTTCTGCTCTAGTTTAATGACCTTGGTATTGGGAAATGCCTTCTCAAAGTTTAAAATATTCTGGATATTTGCTCCACGAAACTTATATATACTCTGGTCATCATCTCCAACAACACAAAGATTATATTCTTTTTCTCCCTTTTCATTAAGACCTGATGCTAGGAGATGGATTAATTTAAACTGTGCTGTATTAGTATCCTGATATTCGTCAACCATGATATAACGGAAGCGGTTCTGATAATAGGTTAGTGACTCCTTATCCTTAGTAAACAGCTCCACAGTCTTAAAGATTAAATCATCAAAATCCAGGGCATTACTGGCTTTAAGACGTTTTTGATATTCCTTATATACTTGTGCATATTTCTTTTGTATATAATCTCCTCCTATAGACTTTTCAAATTCTTCAGGGGAGATAAGCTCATCCTTAGCCTTTGATATGGCATTTATAATATTTTTTTCAGGTATTTTCTTGGTATCTATATCAAGGTATTTGCATACCTCTCGAATCAAGGTTTTTTGATCATCTGAATCATATATTGTAAATGACCGTCCATAACCAATCCTATCTATAAAGCGTCTTAGAATCCTTACGCAGGTAGAATGAAAAGTACTAACCCAGATACTTTCAGAATCAGAATCTACAAGGGAAGCCACCCTTTCTTTCATTTCCTTTGCGGCCTTATTGGTAAATGTAACGGCAAGGATGTTCCATGGGTTAACATTTCTATGTTCAATAAGATATGTAATTCGATGGGTGAGAACTCTAGTTTTTCCTGACCCTGCCCCTGCAAGAATAAGGAGGGGGCCTTTATCATGGATAACAGCCTTTTTTTGTTCGGTATTTAATGTATCATATATGCTCATGTTACTACCTGCCTATCTATATTTATAGTTAATTAAATGAATATATTATATATGTCTTACGCAAATATAAAATAATTTATCTCAGAATAAGACATGAATTAGTATAGCATGGTTAGGGGTCAGATTCAAGGATTCAAGATGACCCCAGGTA
>JAAYRE010000134.1 GCA_012518935.1 Clostridiales bacterium | reverse complement strand
ACGGATTTCCTGTTGGATACCAGCTTTCGCGCAGTTTCTTTTAAATCTGCGGAGAGCACTATCTAATGTTTCGTTTTCTTTCACAACGACATTTGACATAGTCTCACACCTAACCTCCCTCCAGTTGTGTATTGTGCCTGACAACTGTTTGGGTATCATTTTGTATAGCACTATAATAGATTATAACATAAATATCATATTCGTCAACGATTTTTGATACTTTTTCCTATTATAATGATATAGTGTATTATCCCAATTGTCTACTAAGCACTTCTTTTGCTGTAGAAATAGCCTTATCAATTCCTGCAGCATTCTTTCCTCCGGCTTGAGCCATATTAGGTCTTCCACCTCCGCCACCACCAACTAGGGTTGCAAGCTCTTTAATAAGATTTCCTGCATGGGCACCTTTCTTTACTACACTGTCACTTACCATGGCAACCAGATTTACTTTATCCGGTGCTGTAGAGGAAGCTAGTACAATTACTCCTTCACCTAGCTTATCCTTTAGATTATCACCAAGATTTCTAAGTCCATTCATATCTAGGTCAGGAACGGCACTGGCCAGTAGTTTCACTCCTGACACCTCTTCAACCTGTTCCATAACATCCCCAAGAGAGCTACTAGCAAGCTTGGATTTTAACTTTTCATTTTCTGATTTTAGAGCCTTTATCTCATCAAACAAAGACTCTATCCTATTAACAAGCAAAGCTGGCTCGGATTTAGCAGCCTTTGCAACTTGAACAAGTATATTTTCTTCTTCTTTATAATAGTCCAGAACATGGTTACCTGTAAGAGCTTCAATTCTTCTTACTCCGGCAGCAATACCTGTATCTGATAATATTTTAAATACTGTTATGTCTCCAGTATTACTTACATGGGTACCTCCACATAGCTCCATGCTAAAATCACCCATTGATACTACACGGACCTTGTCTGAGTATTTTTCACCAAATAGAGCCATGGCTCCTTCTTTTTTGGCATCATCTATACTCATAATTTGAGTCTTTACAGGATGTTGTTTCGAAATATGTTCATTAACAATAGCTTCAACCTTACTAATTTCATCATTAGTCATAGCTGAAAAATGTGTAAAGTCAAATCTTAACCTATCATTTGTAACATAAGAACCTGCCTGCTCAACGTGATTACCAAGCACCATACGAAGTGCTTTTTGAAGCAAATGGGTGGCAGAATGGTTCTTAGCAGTGGATGCTCTTAAATCAGGATTTACCTTAAGGGTTACAGTATCATCAACCTTAAGAATTCCCTTAGTCATTCTGCCTATATGACCTATCTTATCACCCTGAAGCTTGATTGTATCTTCTACAACAAATTCTGCCTCGTCACTGACAATTACTCCTTTATCAGCTTCCTGACCACCGCTGGTTGCATAAAAAGGTGTTTCTGATACTATGATAGTTCCCTTATCCCCTGCAACTAGTTCATTTGCCAACTCCTTCTCTGTAGTGATTGCACTGATACTTGATGAATGATTCAGTCTATCATATCCTACAAATTGTGATGTAATGCTATGATCTAGTTGTTGATATACAGTCTCTTCTGAACCCATGTAATTCGTGGTGCCTCTGGCATTTCTGGCAGTTTCTCTTTGTACCTCCATGGCCTCATTAAAGCCATTCTCATCCACCTTATAACCCTTCTCTTCTAGAATCTCCTTAGTAAGATCAAAAGGAAATCCATAGGTATCATAAAGCTTAAATACATCTTCACCTGGAAGTGTATCAAGATTTTTTTCCTTTAAGGAATTTTGCATTTCTTGTAATATGCTTAATCCTTGGTCTATAGTAGTATTAAATTTGTCTTCTTCAATTGTAAGAAGTTTAAGTATATAATCCTTCTTTTCTTCTAACTCTGGATATCCATCCCTAGATTCTTCTATAACGGTTTTTGATAGCTCAGCTAAGAATCTATCCTTAATTCCAAGAAGGCGACCATGTCTAGCCGCACGGCGTAGAAGTCTACGAAATACATAGCCCCTACCTTCATTAGATGGAATAATACCATCCGAAGCCATAAAGGTTACTGAACGAATATGGTCTGTAATTAATCTAATGGATTCATCCTTCTTAGGATCACTTTGATATCTTGTATTAGAAATCTCACAAACCTTATCTCTAATAGCCTTAAATGTATCAATATCAAATATGGAAGGAACATCCTGAACAGCTACAGCCAATCTTTCAAGTCCCATACCTGTATCTATATTCTTATTATCAAGCTCTGTATAATTACCCTTACCGTCACCGTTAAACTGTGTAAATACATTGTTCCATACTTCCATAAATCTGTCGCATTCACAGCCTACTTGACAATCTGCCTTACCACAACCGTATTTTTCACCACGATCATAGTAGATTTCAGAACAAGGGCCACAAGGACCAGAGCCAATTTCCCAAAAATTATCCTCCTTGCCCATGCGATAAATCCTGTCTACGGGAATACCTATTTCTTTGTTCCATATATCAAAGGCCTCGTCATCTTCCTCATATACAGAAGGATATAGCCGACTTTTATCTATTCCTATTACTTCGGTCAAAAATTCCCATGACCAAGCAATTGCCTCCCTTTTAAAATAATCTCCAAAGGAAAAATTACCTAGCATCTCAAAAAAGGTTGCATGCCGTGAGGTTTTTCCTACGTTTTCTATATCTCCAGTTCTAATACACTTTTGACAAGTAGCTATCCGCTTTCTTGGGGGGTCCTCCTGACCGGTAAAGTATGGCTTCAAGGGAGCCATTCCCGCATTAATTAAAAGCAAGCTATTATCATTTTGAGGTATTAAAGGAAAGCTCTTTAATACTAGGTGATCCTTGCTTTCAAAAAAGTTTAAAAACATTTTTCTAAGTTCATTAACACCGTAAGTCTGCACTTTATTTGCCTCCTGTTTATCTTCTATCAACTAACTCTGTAGTAATGTCGTGCCAGTCAAGTCCACTCTCTGCCATTAGTACCATCAGATGATACATAAAATCCGCAATTTCATAACGAAGCTCATCTGTTTTCGGATTTTTAGCTGCTATAATAATTTCAGCTGCTTCTTCCCCACATTTTTTAAGTATTTTATCTAATCCCTTTTCAAAAAGATAATTGGTATATGAGCCTTCCTTAGGATTTCTTTTTCTTTCCATGATTACATCATATACACCCTGTAATACATTATAAGAATCAGATGATTTATGTTCTTTGTTAAATAAATTATTATAAAAGCAACTATTACTTCCTGTATGACATGAAGGACCCATGGGCAGAACCTTTGCCAGCAGGGTGTCCTTGTCGCAATCTAGGGATAATTCCTTCAGGTATTGAAAATTACCTGAGGTCTCACCCTTAACCCATAGACATTTCCTGCTTCTGGAATAGTAAGTCATTTTTCCATCTTTAATAGTCCTATTATAAGCCTCCTCATTCATGTACGCAAGCATTAAAACTTCATTAGTCTTATAATCTTGGGTTATAACAGGAATTAATCCGTCCTCATTTAGTTTGAACTCTGAAAACATAAGATTGCTTTCATATACATTAACCAAATAACCATCCTTAAGTAAAGCATGTTTTGCCTTCATTATATCCTTCTGGGCAAAAAAACTAGTAGTTATACCTATTATATTGTCGTGATTTATAAAATCACCTATATTAAAATCATGTAGATTATCACTAATAATTATGGGTACTGGTGACATGTTAATTTTATTAATAAATGAATCTGATCTATCCTCATTCTTTATTATTAAGTTACCTATACCCGATACCCTACATTGGTCATATATATTGTCAGTTGCCATAAAAATGGACTGCTCTATAGCCAGATATATTCTATTAGCACCAAACCTTGAGGAAGCTTCCTTAATAAGCTCTGGCTTAGTTAATAAGGAAAAGGGAAATAAGACTCCCGTAGCTCCTGTATAAAGTGCCCTCTTTATATCATCAAAATTATCTACATAAGACCCAATAATAAAGGGGACATCAATTACCCTAGAAATTTGCTTTGCTAATTTTAAAAACTCCTCCCTGGATTTTTCATCCTTAGAGAAGTTATATATTAGAAGTTCATCTGCTCCCCCATTAGAATATTTTTTTGCCATCTGAATGACATTTGCACTAACCTCACCCTCTGTATTGATTAAGGGAATGATTTTTTTGTATGGCATCTATAATGACCTCCCAATTATTGGTGTTACCAATTTCAGCTGCTATTACCCGAACATCTCTATAGCTTTTTTTAACTCTATATTATTCTCATATAGAGCCTTACCGATTATTGCTCCATATGCATTGATTTCACTGAGTTTTTCCAGGTCTTTCAATGAGGATACTCCTCCAGATGCTATGATGTCAAGACCAGTCTCTTCTATCATCTCAGCTGTATAATGGATATTAGGACCTTGTAACATACCATCCTTAGCAATATCAGTATATACTATAGTCTCAACTCCTATATTCTTCATTTCCAGTGCCAAGGTTACGGCATTATATTCACTAAGTTTCTCCCAGCCCTCTACTGCAACAATTCCATCCTTTGCATCTATTCCGGCAATAACCTTGTCTGATCCAAATATAGCAATAGCTTCTTTCATAAAGCCAGGATCAACAGCAGCCTTAGTACCTATAATAACTCTACTAACACCTAAATTAAGCTTATTTTCTATATCTTTAATAGACCGTATGCCCCCGCCTAGTTGAATGGGAATATTGATATTGTCAATAATCTCTTTGATAACAGCTTCATTAACTGAATAACCTACCAAAGCACCATCCAAATCAACAACATGAATATATGAAGCCCCGCTTGCCTCCCACTCTTTAGCTACTTTTAAGGGAATATCAGAATATACTAAAACATCACGAAAACTCCCCTGTCTTAATCTCACACATTGGCCATTCTTAATATCAATAGCTGGGAATAACTTCATCTCATCAAGCCCTTTCTTTATGTATGGTAATATCTATATACTAGATAGTACCTTTTGTAGACAATACATCCTGAATCCTTTTATCAAATCCACTGGCTTCATCTAGTGCCTTAGCAAAAGCTTTAAAAGCAGCCTCTGCTATATGATGATTATTTTCACCATTAATCATATTAATATGTATATTCATGCCAGCGCTATATGAAACAGCATAGAAGAACTCCTTGATTAATTCTGTATCCATATAACCTATTTTATCACTATTAAACTTTAAATCATAGGATAAATATGGCCGACCTGATAAATCAATTGCACAAGTAACCAAAGCATCATCCATGGGAAGCATAAAAAATCCATAACGACGAATGCCCTTTTTATCTCCAAGGGCTTTTTTAATGGCTTGGCCAAGAACGATACCGGTATCTTCAACCGTGTGATGAGAATCTACATAAAGATCACCTTTTACATTAAGTTTCATATCAAAGAAACCATGTCTAGTAAAGCTATCTAACATATGATTGAAAAAGCCTATGCCTGTTTCAATTATAGAATTGCCTTTTCCATCCAGATTAAAGTCCATCTGAATATCAGTTTCCTTTGTTTTTCTGCTGACAGTGGTAAATCTTCCTTCCATAACTCCCACCTCACTATTTTTAATAATCTTGTACTGCTAATACACAAATTACCACAATGTGAAATAGATGTCAAACTATAATATCTTATTCAAACCTTACAGCAATAGAATTAGCATGGGCAGTTAAACCTTCTGATTTGGCAAACAACTCAATATCCCTATGAATACTACTTAAGGCTTCCTTGGTATAAGATATAACACTTGACTTCTTAATAAAATCATCAATCCCTAGGGGGGAGAAGAACTTGGCAGTACCATTGGTAGGTAAGGTATGATTGGGGCCTGCCATATAGTCTCCCAGAGGCTCACTGGAATACGGACCTATAAATATTGCTCCAGCATTTTTTATCCTTGTCATCATCATAAATGGATCCTTAGTCATGATTTCTAGATGTTCGGAAGCTATCTCATTGGTAATATCAACTGCATCATCCATATTCTTTGCAACAATAAGGTATCCATAATTATCTAAGGATTTCTTAATAATATCTTTTCTAGATAATTTCTTAAGTAGTACATCAACTTCATTTGCTACTTTTACTGCCAATTCCCTACTGTCGGTAACCAGTATAGAGGAAGCCAGCTCATCATGCTCTGCCTGTGATAATAGATCAGCAGCTACATATCTGGGATTAGCACTTTCATCTGCAAGTATAAGAATTTCACTGGGTCCAGCGATAGAATCAATACTTACATGTCCATATACCATTTTCTTAGCAAGGGCTACATATATATTGCCTGGTCCTACAATCTTATCTACTTTAGGTATGCTATCTGTTCCAAAAGCCAAAGCTGCAATAGCTTGGGCACCGCCAACCTTATATATCTCAGTTACTCCAGCCTCCCTTGCGGCAACCAAGGTTCCAGCATATATCTTTCCTTCCTTGTCAGGAGGAGTAGTCATAACAATCCTACTTACCCCTGCTACTTTTGCCGGTATTACATCCATTAATACTGTAGAAGGATATGCCGCCTTACCTCCTGGAACATAGACACCAACTTTCTCTATAGGTGTTACCCTTTGGCCAAGAATAATTCCTTCTTTAGAGGCGTCAAACCAGCTGTTTTGTTTTTGTCTTATATGAAATTCTTCAATGCTAATCTTTGCTTTTCTTATAACTCTTAAAACTTCTTCATCAACTTTTTCATATGCTTCATTAATTTCATCTTCTGAAACCCGTATATTATTTGGACTTATATCTACACTATCAAATTTCTTAGTATATGCAAATAAAGCCTTATCTCCATTATCTTGCACATCTTTAATAATAGCAGTAACCGTATCAGCGTAGGACTCATACATGTTAGGGCTTCTCTTTAATAGTTCTTCCCCTATATTCTTCTTAGTAATATCATTTAATTCAATTATTCTCATCTTGACCTACCGTCCTTATAAGCTTTTTTAAATCTTTTATAAGCTTTGATATTCTTTCATGCTCCATCTTCATGCTTACTTCATTTACAACCATTCTAGCAGAAATGTTACATATCTCTTCAAGAATAACTAAACCGTTTTCTCTAAGGGTAGAACCTGTCTCTACTATATCCACAATCACTTCTGATAGGCCTACTATTGGAGCCAGTTCAATTGAACCGTTTAATTTTATTATCTCAACGGTTTGATGCTTTTTATTATAAAAATAATCCTTGGCAATATTAGGATATTTAGTTGCTACTCTGATTAACTCACCGTGATGTAGTAAGTCACTGGCAGCTTCTGGGCCGGCAACGCACATTCTGCATTTTCCAAAGCCCAAATCTAAGACTTCATACATCTTTCTTCCTTCTTCTAGTATGGTGTCCTTTCCTACAAAGCCAATGTCTGCAGCACCATATTCTACATATGTAGGTACATCATTGGCTTTGGCCAGGAAAAATTGTAGCTTCAATTCCTCATTGACAAATATAAGTTTTCTGGAGGATTTATCTCTTATCTCATCACAGGTAATTCCAATCTTCTCTAAAAGATCCATAGTGTTTTGAGCCAATCTTCCCTTTGCTAAAGCGATTGTAATATATCTCATTAATACACACCCTTACAATTAGTTCTTGTTATTTATCAAATTATCTATATTAACAGTTTGAGTGTTTCCCTCAGATGTATCCATAAGTACAATGTCAGTGTCATTATTTATATATAATAGACCTCCCATATTCATTTGCTTCATATAAGGTATATAATCAACTGGTTTTATGTCTTCATTAGACAACTGTAGAATAACATTGCTTCCTTCTTTTCTAAAATAACTTGCCAATGATATGGCCTGATTCCTATAGTTTTTAGTATATAGTATTAAGGTATCGGTGGCATCAATTTGAGGTAATAGTTTCTGCCTAGATAAGGCCAGCATTAGATTGTCTATAACGATAGCAAGGCCTATAGCAGGGCACTCTTTGCCAAACTGACCAACCAAATTATCGTAACGCCCTCCCGTTGCAATAGCTTCTCCTGTCTTATAAGTATAAGCTTTAAAGATAAGGCCTGTATAATAATCATATTTGCTTAGCATACCTAAATCAAATGAAATATATTTTTCGAAGCCATACAATATCATGATTTTATATAGCTTCTCTAATCTGCTAAGGGCTCCTTTGGCACGTTCATTTAGGGTTACACTTTTAGCGTATTCAAGGATGTCCAAGGAGCCAAACAACTCAGGAAGCTTTAAGAATATATTCTTAATCTCATCACTCATATCCTTATTCATAATAATTTCTTCAATGCCAAACATATTCTTATTCTCAATTAATATCCTAAGCTTAGATATTTCTTCCTCATCCTCAAAGCCTGCATCCTCAATCAGGGAGCGGAAAAAATCTGCATTGCCTATCTCTAACTGAAACTCCTTAAGGCCGGATTTTAGCAAACAATCAATTGTGATGGCAAGTAGCTCTGCCTCGGCTTCCACACTATCATCATTAAAAAGTTCAGCTCCCAGCTGGGTTACTTCTTTAAGCTTTCCTTGATATGCAGTATTATTTATAAATGTATTGCCTATATAACAAAGTCTTATGGGAAGTTTTTCTTCTTTATAATATTTTGCAACACATCTAGCTATAGAAGGGGTTATATCAGGCCTAAGAACCATTGTATTACCTTCTTTATCAAAAAGCTTATACATATCTTTAGATGATACTGTTCCTCTTTCTTGACTAAAAATATCAAAGAATTCAAAACTAGGTGTTTGAATGTCCCTAAAACCATAAAGTTTCAAAACCTTATGTAAGTCATTCTGTAGACCTAACTTTAGCTCACATTCTGTACTATATATATCTCTTACGCCTTCAGGAGTATGGAGAAGCTTATCTTTCATTAATCTCACCGACCTTAATAACTTTCTCATGGTAAAGTGCTAATTCGTTACCACACTAATATGTCCTCACATTATAAAATAAGAAATATTCTATGTCAATACATAATATAAAAAAATTATTATATGTTAAATGTGATATATGAAAAGAGTAATTTTAGCTTATACCTAATTATCACATTTTTCTCTTTCAACTAGGTCACGATTTAGTTGCTCTAAATAGTGTACACAGACCCCATTTTCTATATGTACTTCATAGGATAAATCCAATTCATCAAATCTAAAACTTTTTCTTCCACCATCCAGGGCTCTTTTCCAGAAAACTTCTAAAGCTTTATAGGTCATGTAATAAAATAAATTATGTTTTTTAAAATATATAATTAAAAAAGCTATGCCTTCTTGCTTCTCAAATTCCTTCATAAATTCAATTTGGTGTTCATGGATATTGTTTAAGCTAAAGGTATCCTCTGCACATTCCTTTGCATCAAAACATATGGGTATACCTTGTACCACTCCGATATAGTCAACTGTACTTTTCTTATCAAAATATGCTAAATTAATTTGTTTATTTTCTTTATCAATACTTATAGGTGTAATAGGGGTTGGAATCTTCTGAATTAAGGCTAGCTTCTTTTCCCGGTATTTACTATTAGTAATATTAATCATTTCCTCAAGCATGGAACCCCTAAGCCCCCTAGACTTCCATAAAGCCATATGTTATTCCTCCATTCTGCCTTCTATCTGAATAAGTCTCTTTTTATAGTATCAAAAATCTTCGGTACAGCAGCTTCACATTCCAGCCCCGATAAATTGTCTAAGGGACCTAAAAGCTGTGGAAATACACATCTATGTGAATGCAATAATTGATGTTTTAAACCATGTTTTTCTTTAAAATAGTTATTGGTTTTTTCATCTCCGTATTTGAAATCACCTATTATAGGATGGCCTATGCTAGCCAAATGGGCTCTAATTTGATGAGACCTACCGGTAATCAGCTGAACCTTTAATAAGGTGTAATTTTCTCTACTATAGGATAAGGGTTCATATTCTGTATGAATAAAGTCTGCCTGGGCCAGTGGTTTTTGAGAAACAGTCACTATGTTACTATCTTTGTCCTTTTTCAAATACCCTGTAATTGATTTTGAATCTTCTAGCCGTCCTTTTACAATACATAGATAGTATTTATCAATCTTTCTCATTCTAATTATTTTAGCCATCTCCTGTAGACCCACAAGGGTTTTTCCCCCTATTAAAATACCACTGGTATTTCTATCAAGTCTATTACATATTCCAGGCTTAAAGCTTATAAGCTGTTCATGGGTAATCTGATTAGTCTTTAACATATATGATATAAGATAATCCACCATAGATAAGTCCTTCTTGGTAGATTTTTGAGACAGGATTCCTATAGGTTTGTTAATTATAAGTATATTCTTATCCTCATATAATATATCTAATTCATAATCCACTATGTCCATTTCCATATGGATGGAAAACTTATCTATGGTCTCATCGGCAAGATATAACTTAATGATATCATTTATCTTAAGAATTTCTGAGCCTTCAGCTTTCTTATTATTTAGAACAATATTCTTCTTTCGTAGCATCTTATATATAAAACTTTTGGGTGCTTTATTAAGGATTTTAAATAAAAGCTTATCCAAGCGCTGCCCTGCCAAATTCTCTGATACATTAATTTCCTTCATAAGATACCTCACACCTCTAGAACTTCTCTTAATGAGTGAACATAGTAATCTGCCAACCTGATTTTTTCATCTTTATCCTTATCTGATGACTTATCATAGACAGCACATACTTTCATATTAGCATTCTTTCCTGCCATAACTCCTTGAACTACATCCTCAAAAACTAAGCATCTTTCAGGTTCAACCAACAGATCCTTAGCTACTAGAAGATAGATGTCAGGAGAAGGCTTTCCCTTTTCAACTTCACAGGATGTTCTTATGGAGCTAAAGTATCCCCCGATATTGTGTTTTTCTATTACCACATCTACCAGCTCCCTAGAATTACTGGTTGCAATTCCTGTAGGAATCTTATTTTCTTTTAGGTATTCAAGCAAGCACCTGACCCCCTCTTTAAGAGGAACTTCATTATGATATTTGTCCCAGGCCATCTTATTCCAATCACTTTTAATTTGGTCCAAGCTATCAGTTAGATTAAATCTTTTCTTAAAATATATTGCAGTTTCTGAAAAACTCATTCCTTCAACACATTCTTGCAAATCCAAAGGAAAGTCTATACCAAATCTAGCCAGATACTCTATATCAATACTTTTCCACATCCACATAGAATCAACCAGAGTGCCATCCAAATCAAATATTACAGCATCAATATCTTTTAACATCTTGTGCATTATAATCACCATTCCTTAGAAGTTTTCTTAAGTTATCTTATTGTTATATATTTTTAAGCATTTCTATTAAGTCCATTTGTTAAGCATGTTTGTTAAGTATTTTATTATGCCCTTCAATTAAAAATATTTGTTAAGCATTTTAATTGCTTTAGCTCATCTTCATTAAGTCTTCTATATTCCCCCGGCATAAGAGACGGATCCAAGGTTAAGCTTCCCATGGAAAGTCTTTTTAAATATATCACTTCTTTGTCCACAGCTTCAAACATTCTTTTAACCTGATGGAATTTACCTTCGCAAATTGTAAGCTTTACTTCTGATAATGTATCAGACACTATAATATCTAGCTTAGCAGGTAGACAGGGTTTATCATCACCTATGGATATTCCCCCTAGGAAAGCTTCTTCATCAGCTTTTGTTACCTTTCCTTTTATTTTGGCATAATAAACCTTATCAATTAGCTTTTTTGGTGATAAGAGCCTATGGGCTAACTCCCCATGATTCGTTATTAAAAGAAGTCCCTCTGTATCCTTATCTAATCTCCCCACTGGAAATAAGTCCTTGGTTCTAGTATCCTTTATTAGATCCAACACTGTTCTATCCCGATTATCCCTTGTTGCAGACACTACTCCCTGGGGCTTATTAAGCATTAGGTAGATAAATTCTTCATATAAAATCTTATCTCCATCTATTGTTACTTCATCTTCATTAATATCTACCTTCTCATCAGGATTCCAACAAGGTCTGGAATTAATATATACTCTTCCCTTACGAATCCAGTTTTTAACTTCCCTTCTACTTCCAATAGTCATATCGGAAAGGTATTTGTCAATTCTTAACTTCTTACCCATTATTATAATCTCCATCTTATTCTACTAGAAAGTACTTCCCTTGGGAAACTCTCGCTCCTAAGGAGTCCATATGGCGGCAAAATACAAAAAGGACAACGATGTTAATAGAAAATAACCCATCCTGTCCTACTTGTCCTTGTAAATATCAACCTCCGTCAACGTAAGCTCTGTGCCCGGTATCTTTGGGAAATCAGGTCCAAATCATTACTAAATTTCTCTAATTCTTCTCTGTCACCCACTTGGTATATACGGAAAAATTCATCTTGAATCTTAATTACTTCCTGCTTATTTGCAACTTTATATAAATTCTGGATATTATTAAGTATATCAGCTACAATATTTGCCTTTACAGTAAAGGAGTTCTGTGCATCCATAATCTCATCCCTTACCACACTCATCTCTTGATCAAGAATAAGTACTGCTTCAGCAGCAGAAGAAAGTCTTTCCCTTATGTGTCTAGGCATATTCTGCTTATACTTGTATTGTAGTGAATGCTCAATAGTAGCCCAAAAATTCATGGCCAGGGTTCTAATTTGAATCTCAACTTGGAGCTTTCTAGTTCCTTTTAGTGTCTCCACATTATAATAAACTGTCATATGATAAGAACGATATCCGCTTTCTTTCATATTCTGTATATAGTCTGTTTCATTTTTGATTTGCATATCTGACCGCTGTCTAATAATATCTACTACCTTGTATATATCCTCAACAAATTGACAGATTATACGAATACCAGCTATATCATCAATCTTTTCTTCAATATCGTCTAAGTGAATATTCTTCTTTTGAGCTTTTTCAAGTATACTGGATATGGTCTTTACTCTGCCGGTTACCAGCTCAATAGGTGAATATGCTTTGACTTGACGATATTCTTCAATAATATGGTTAAACTTTACCACCAACTCATCTACTGCTAAGGAATACGGAGCAAGAATTTCTCTCCATAATTGAATTTCCATAAATAATAACCTCCCCACTGCCATTATGGTATTTATAAAATCAAAGATTTTTTATAAACCTACTCTTCAAGATATAGCATAATCATTGATAAAAGTGCAAGGCCGGCTGTCTCAGTTCGAAGTATTCTTCGCCCCAGAGATATAGGAAGTATATCCTTATCCTTGGCAAACTCTACCTCAGACTTATCATATCCCCCTTCAGGTCCTATAATAACTGCTCCTGTCTTACAACCTTCTAAACGCTCTAAAGAATCCCTGGTGTCCTTTATTCCCTTGGCATTCTCATAAGGCATAACAGTCCAGTCCATCCCCTTAGCATAAGAAATGGCATCCTTAAAGGACATTACAGGAAGTACTTTCGGTATAATCCCTCTTCCAGATTGTTTGGCTGCACTTTCAGATATAGCTTGCCACCGCTGCAGTTTCTTGGCTTCCTTCTTAACATCATTATATTTTACAATGGATCTTGCCATCATGACTGGAACAATCTCATATACACCTAACTCGACAGCCTTTTGTATAATAAGCTCCATCTTATCACTCTTTGGAAGCCCTTGGAATAATGTGATTTTAAGGGGAAGCTCTGTACCAGTATCTTTTACTTTATCTATAGTAGCAATGACTACATCATCACACACCCTATCAATTATACAATAACAATCTTTTCCTTGTCCATCACAAATTATAATCTTATCACCAGATTTCATTCGAAGAACATTTTTGATATGGTTTACGTCTTGTCCTTTTATTGTAATAATATTCTCTTTGATTTGATCTTTATCTACATAAAATCGATGCATAGTATTTCTCCTTTATACTTTCTAATTATACATCTGTTATTTTAAATTAAAACCATTAAACCCATATTTGCAGTTAATACAATTCTTAATTAGCTTGATAAGGCTTAACCCTAGATATTATACCACAACACACAATAGTTTTCAAACATTTGTTCTAGTAGTCCGCAAAATTTTATTCTTGTATAGTTTAATAAATTCTTAAATCTTACACAAGTTATTGCCATTAATGGTACTTAATGCTACTATAATATATACTTCATATTTCTGCTAGACCATGACACTAATACACACATGAAAGGAAGATGACTTATGAAAAAATCAATTCTATTTATTTTTGCTTTAATAGCTACTATTAGCCTATACAGTTGCAGTAAGCCAAAGACAGGTGAAGAACCTGCTAATATTGATAATATAATCGAAAATGAAAGGGACCAGACGGATACATTAGATGATGAAGCAATAGCTTCAGATAATGATGAAATTGAAGACAAGGATTCAGCAGATCAAAATGACACAATAATTCCTAGAGAAGAGCCAGCCAAACTCACACTTATGCTAGAAGGAATGACAGAAGAAGTAGATGCCAGCCTCTATCATAGTCCGCTTGGATATCAAATAGTCTATGATAATGAAAGGTTTGAGCTTACAAGTTTAGAAAATGGTAAAGATACTTATAATGTTACAAATCCAGACCCGGAGAAATATCCAGATGTATATTTCAAGATAAGCAGACCAGATGTTTCTAGCCTTGCCTTAGATGAATATGATAACAATCAAGAATCTATTACAACCCTTGATGGTGATAAAGTAGCTTATATAGGCCAAGTAACAATCGGTACATATACTGCAAGACACTTCAAGTTTATAACCGGTCATGATTGGGATTCAATAATAAGAAATTACTATATTATCAATTCAGATGATTCAGATACCATTAAGTATATTATTGAATCACAGTATTTCGTTGAAGCTGAAGAAGGATATGGAGCAAGAATTTCAGCAATGCTGGAAACCTTTAAATGATATACAATAATAAGTAAAAAATAAGAGGCTCTATAATTAATGTTGGGGGTCAGTTCGAAATTCAATGTTTTTACCTACCCCAACATTTATTATAGAAGCAATATAAAAAGTAATCTATTATAATCTATTCATTATACAAGATTTATACTAATTTGATGAATCTCCTCAGAAGTAAGTTGATCAATAATTGCTTTGTCAATGCCATGTATACTTTTTCTCATTTGTTCTCCATTAATAAGTATTTCTGATATTTTGTATTCACCATACTCCTTCTTGTTTTTATTAAAGTAGGTAGTTATCAACCTTTTATTTCTAAATACACAAGAGGTTGATGCTTTTCCTTCCTCATCAAACTGTTTTAATAACAATTTTGGTTCAAAAACCAAGTTGCCAATACTTCCTTTGATTCCATACATTTGTATCAGAACTGTCAGTAATAACCAACTTGCAGAACCAGTTAGGTAATGATACATTCCCTCCCCTTCGTTATTAATATACTCAGTTATACCTGGGTAGACTTTACTTTTTGCAAAATCACTAAGATGGTTAAACAGGCTGTCTACTGCCTTAAAACCTTCCTTAACAAAACCTCTCTTATACAAGGCATATGCGTACATTATAGTCATATGGGAAAAAACTGAACCATTTTCTTTATGCCCATATGCAAATCCAAACATTCTTCCCATATCCATCTTGACTTCATGAAAATTAGTATTTAGTCGGTAGCCACCAATCTCTTCCGAATATAAGTATTTATCAACAGCCTT
>JAAYRE010000133.1 GCA_012518935.1 Clostridiales bacterium | reverse complement strand
GTATAAATTTCCATTGCTCAAACTATCCAGCTTCTTTCATGGGAAGTAAGCCTTCAGTAGGCGTTTTGGATATAATAGGAACACAGCTTGGATATGATAAATGCTTTGGCTCATGTGTTGGTAAGGTAAAAGCTGGACCTATGACATTTTGCAAGATAACCACTGATGATGTTAACGGGCAAATCCGTGCTTATGTTGGCGAAGGAGAGTTTGTTGATAAGCCTCTAGATACTTTTGGAGGACCTGCGGTGTGTAGTGTACCAAACCTTCAAGACTTAATGCATGTATTGTGTGAACAAGGATATGAGCATCATGTCTCAATGGTTCGTGGTCATGTAGCAGATATTGTTGAAGAAGCTCTAACTAAATACTTAGGTTGGGAAGTTTATAGACATAAATAACGCTAATCATATTATAAGCTATTTATTACCTATGCTAAAAATTTAATTAAACATTTTTTGGCGTAGGTTAAAAATTAGTAAAATTACTTAAACATCTATGCAAAGTGCACAAATAAATTCAATTTTAATTCAATTATTATTTAAATATTGACAATATAGTGCCTGCGTGGTATAAATATAATTGTTGACAACTAATTAAAGTATTTAAGTAAAACACTTAGCATATTTTAACGAATTAACATTTAGTTTTAATAGTTTTACCATAAAGCAGAAGCATTGTAAATTACTACAGTACTCGCATTTTAAGTTCTGACATAATAGGAGGTCAATTTAGAACACATAAAATTGACATCGTTTATTTCAGTATGAAAATGATGCATCTTAAAAAAAATGATAGTAAGATTGCATCTTATTATAAAATGAGAAAGGGGAAAATAGTAATGAAAAAAAGATTTTTGGTACTTAGTATGGTGTTCATAATTTTAGTGTCTATGCTTACAGGGTGTGGTTCTCAACAAAGCTCACAAACTCCTCCTGCTCCAACAGGGGGCAAAACAGATGGTGTTGGCGAGTTTCAGTCAAGAAATATTAAGTTTTTATCAATCTGGCCTGAAGATGACAAGAATGCAAATGGCTGGCTCATAAGTGAACTGTCTAGACAATATGGTGAAACAGTTGACGCGTTTAATCTGGAATATGAGTATGTTTCTATCGATCAACTTGATCAGAAGGTAAAGATACTTATATCAAGTGATGATTTACCTGAAGTATGTACATATGAATCAGGTGTAAGACTAAAGCAGGTTATAGAAGCTGATAAAATATTAAATGTAGATAAAACATTCTCGGATTTAGGTATACGTGACTGTCTTGATGAAGGTGCAGTAAGCCTTTTGAAAAACCTTGTTGATGGTCTTGGTTTATATTGTGTTCCTCTCGGAATGAATATGGAAGGATTTTGGTATAATAAAGCCTTATTTGCAGAAGCTGGAGTAGCGAAAGTGCCAGAAACTTGGGACGAAATGCTTGATGCTTGTGAAAAACTCAAAGCTAAAGGTATTATACCTATAGTGCAGGGTGGGAGCGACAATTGGCCAATGACTAGAGTGCTCAATGCTTACGTCGTAAGAAGTATAGGACTTGATGCTTTACAAAATGCAGTAACTGGAAAGACACATTTTTCAGACCCTGAATATGTTGCTGCAGCACAGATGTTCCAGGATATGGCTAAGAAAGGCTATTTTGCTGAAGGTATGAATACAATAGATCCTGGTACTGCAACCTCAATGTTAATGAATGGACAAGCTGCTATGAACTATGATGGCTCATGGAAAAGCTCCAATCTGAATTCCGAAGACAATACAGCTGGACCTGAAGGTATTGGTTTCTTTAACGTACCCGTTGTAAACGATTCTAGCACGTTACGTGATTATTCAATGAATTGTGGAAATATTCTAATGTTCTCTTCAAAAAAATACGATGAACAAGTAGGAGAATGGATGAAATTTGTATTCCCAATGCTTGGAGACTTCGCAATTCAGGAAACTGGATCATTCAAGGGCTTTAGGATTACTGAAATGCCTGAGGATACAACATATTACACTCAATTAGTAGCAGACAACCTTGCAAATGCAGAAAATGCGTTCCTATGGTTTGAAGCTAAAATGGACAGTGAGACATCAACTCTTGCTCAGAACCTCATATCTTTGCTATACACTGGTGATATAAGTGCGGAAGACTATATGAGAGCTCTTGAAGAAACTGCGGCAAAATCCAGATAATTTCTTTTGAAACATGAAGGTGCCCGCAATGGGCACCTTTCTTTAAATTCTGATAAGGGGGGGGAAGCTTTTGGATCGTGTATTAAGTGACAAGAAAGCAATTATTCTAATGGTACTTCCTGCTTTAATTATTTTTGTAAGTGTTGTTTTTATTCCGGTTATATGGACATTTGTTTACTCATTTTATTCTGGCATGCCTGGGTTAAAGTTCCAATTTACCGGTTTTTCTAATTATATCAATATGTGGTCGAACGAACAGACCATGGATGCTATTAAAATGAACTGGAAATATATACTCATTGTAACTCCTGGTCAAATTGGTCTTGGTCTTCTCGTTTCTTTGATGATGTATTTTAGCATTAAAAAATATAAAACATTGTGTAGAACTATAGTTTTTATTCCTACTGTACTACCAACTGTAGCTGTTGCTCAAATGTTTGCAAAAATGTATGAAATGGTTCCAAACTATGGTCTTATCAATTCTCTTTTGAATTTAGTGGGTTTAGATCAATGGATCCAGCCTTTTCTGGGACAGCCAAATACTGCTTTTGCTGCCCTTTGTGCAATGGATGTTTGGACTGCTATTGGCTTTTATACTGTTATTATTTATGGAGCCCTGGTGGATATACCTAATGAACTATTAGAAGCAGCTCGGATCGATGGAGCTAGCGGTGTGAAACTCTTTACAAAAATAGTTTTACCTATGATAAGAACTATAATGATAACGTGTTTAGTTTTTAGTTTCACAGGAACCATAAAGCTATATGAATCAGCAACTGCATTAACAAAGGGAGGACCTGGTTTTGCAACCACCTCAATGACAATGAATATGTATCAGAATGCATTTTTATATGATGAATATGGTTATGCTAGCACAGTTGCTATTCTGATTTTGATTCAATGTCTGTTGGTAACGTTTTTAATTAATATGTTAAGTCGAGAAAAATATTAAGGAGGTGGTTTCATGGAAAGAGAGGCAAGTGTTAAAAAAGCATTCTCCATAATAGGCAAGCTATTAATAGTTATTTTTCTTTTTATAGAGATATATCCAATATTTTGGATTTTTATGAGTTCTTTAAAGTCTACACAAGAATTTAATCTTACAGCGTCATATGCATTGCCCGCAAAGCTACATTTTGATAACTATGTAAAAGCGTGGTACCAAGGAAAAATGAATATATATTTCAAAAATAGTGCGATTGTTACAATAGTTTCGTTGTTCTTTATAATTTTGTTTGGAACTACAAGTGCCTTTGCTCTTACAAAAATGCGTTGGAAACTACGGGATAAGGTTATGAAAATATTCCTCAGTGGTATTATGATTCCAACGGCAGTTGTTTTGATACCTCTATATTCAATGTATAAGGGCGCTAACCTACTAAATACGAGATTATCTCTTATATTGACTTATATTGCTTTTGGTCTTCCACTTACAGTTTTTCTGTTAAGGGGTTATCTCACTTCTTTGCCTGATGATATGATAGAAGCAGCCATAATAGACGGAGCTAACATATATCAGGTGTTTTCCAGAATAGTATTACCACTTATGAAGACAGGTATAGTTACTGTTGCAGTTATTCAATTTTATTTTCGCTGGAATGATTTAATTTTTTCATCTACATTTATTTCAAATACAAATATGAAGACAGTACAGACAGGTCTATTGTATTTTTCTGATATGTATGGTAACAGGGACTGGGGTGCAATTTTTGCCTGTATTTCAATTAGTGTTTTACCGACATTAATAGTATACATATTCTTAAATAAGATGGTTATTGAAGGCATGACAAGTGGTGCTATTAAAGGTTAAAAATATTATGATATAAGGAGTATTATTCACTATGAAAATATTTAACTTAAAGACAAACAGACTTAATAATCCATTAGGCTTTTCATTTAGTAATAATGCAAGGCTATCGTGGATAGTGGAATCCGAAAGTGCAAAGAATCAAGTAGCCGCACAAGTTGAGGTTTCAACAGAAATTGATTTTAGTACCTTAATATTTGATAGTGGAAAAAGAACAGATATTGACAGCATATGCTATCCGTTAGATATAAAGCTCAAGCCCAGAACAAGATATTACTGGAAAGTTCGGGTCTGGGCAGATGACGGAATTGTAGCGACAAGTGATGTTGCTTGGTTTGAAACATGCAAAATGGATGAACCTTGGCAGGCAAAATGGATTACCCCTGACTTTGAATCCACAATTCACCCAGTTATGTTTTCGGATTTTAATGTTGAAAAGCAAGTAGTCAATGCACGAATATATATTTGTGGTTTAGGATTATATGAATTTTCAATAAATGGTGATAAAGCAGGTGATGAGTATTTATCACCTGGACTTATGGCATATGACAAATGGCTACCCTACCAAACATATGATGTAACCAACCTACTTAAGGATGGTAAAAACGATATTGAAGTTTTTCTTGGAAATGGATGGTACAAAGGACGTTATGGGCTTAATAGAAAACAAAAGTTTCAATATGGAGACAAGTTTGCATTGATTTGTGAAATGCATGTTGAGTATGCCGATGGCAGTACTGATGTTGTTGTAAGCGATACAAATTGGAAATCACGTAGATCAAAGGTTGTAGATAGTAACATTTTTGACGGAGAAATATTTGATGACACTTTTAGTAATGAAACTGTTTATAATGTAAATTTAATTGATATAGATACTAACAAGCTTGAACCCAGAAGAAGTCCAGCAACAAAAATTAAAGAGCGTATAAAGGCGGTAGAAGTTATTCACACACCTGCAGGTGAAACTGTGATAGATATGGGACAGAACATGGTGGGGTGGCTTGAATTTACAAATAGAGCCCCTAAAGGCACCGAGATAATGCTCCAGTTTGGTGAAGTTTTGCAGGATGGGAATTTCTACAGAGAAAAT